>CAYVLG010000252.1:0-1521 GCA_964452345.1 uncultured Lachnospiraceae bacterium | reverse complement strand
CGACGAATATGAGCGGATTTTGCGGATATGTGAATCTTTACCGCGCCTGTGCAAGGTTCCTTGAGGCGGGAGGAGACTGTCTTTTGTTTGTTCACGCGGACGGCGAATTTATAAGCGATATGAAGAAAAATATAGAATGCGGTCTTCTTGATATAAAAACGCTGAAAAACAGAGCGTACAGAATGCTTTGTTTCTCGAGAGAATATTTTGAAGGTTTGGATAGCCGCGGCACGGAAGAATACGATGAAAGCGAGGCATTGAGCTGCTCCGAGCAGATTACGCGCGGAAGCGTCAGGGTTGTTCGCGACAGGAAGGGAATTTTGCCTTTCGGTGTGAATTCCGAAACGAGAATAGCTCATTTTATTCTCAGCAATGACGGAACCCCCGACGAATCGCGTGCGAATGCGGAGCGGTTAAGCAAGATGCTTGAAAAATACGCGGGAAGAGCGGATACGTATTTTGATCCGGGACCTTCCAAGGCATTGAAAATAGCAAAAAGCGGAGACTATGATTTAATAATTTGCTCGGTGCTTAATGAAATGTCCTACGGCTTGAACATGGTCAAGCTGTCGGGAAGAGTCGCGAGAAATATGATGAACGGCTGGATGAAATATTCCACCCCGACGGTATTTATTTCTTATTACGACCCGTATTTCGGCTGTGATTTTGAAGCTCCCGTCGATACGCTTATAAATGCCTACGGCTTCGGCGAATATACAAATGCCGTTATTTTGGAGAAAATTCTTGATGTTAAAAAAGACGGTATCATAGATAATTGGCTAAAGAAAAGCAGGGACGAATATTATACAAGCGTGCTTGAGGGACTGACGCTTACGGCTGTCGGAGACAGCTATTTTGAAGGCGATAGTCTCGGCAGAGAGTATGTTTGGCTGAGTCTTATGTCAAAAAAATACGGGATCAGCCTGTACAATTACGGAATAAACGGTTCTACCGTATCTAATTATGTTACAGAGTATAACCCCATGTGTGACCGAGTAAGCTCAATTACGGCGCCGTGTGCCGACATAGTGCTTATCGAGGGCGGAAGAAACGATTTTAATAACAACGTTCCCATAGGTACTGCGGACAGCCGCGATACGAAAACGTATTCGGGTGCTCTTAACGTGATTATAGACGTAATGAAACAGAAATATCCGAATGCTATGCTTGTATGCATATCGCCGTGGAATTTTACCGATTCCGATGAAAAGAGCCTGACTTATCTTGATTATGCAAATGCTATGGAGCAGACAGCCTCTCTTCGGGGACTGTACTTTATACGTGCATGCGATCCTACGGTGTCGGGAATAGATATGAGAAACGCGGGATTCCGCGCCGAAAACTGCTTGAAGCCGACGAGCGTAAGTCATCTTAATCTTGAAGGAATGAAGAAGGCAATGACGCATTTTGAAAAGATATTGGCAGAGTATTATTTGGATTTTATAAACAAAAATCAGATTTGATTATTATTTGCTGACGGAGAAACTTATGAGTATCAAATTTCAAAATAACATATTTACA
>CAYVLG010000251.1:0-1593 GCA_964452345.1 uncultured Lachnospiraceae bacterium | reverse complement strand
GAGGCGGTAAGGGTAATAAGGGAAAACGCCGTTAAAACAAAGCTTGCCTCGAAATGCGAAATAATATGCAGTGACTGTCTGACGTTTATCAAAAAAAATCAAAGCCGTAAATTCGATATTGTTTTCTTTGATCCGCCGTATGCGTCTGAGCTGTATGCTCCCGCGCTTTTGGCATTGCTTGAATACGGCCTGCTAAAGCCCGACTGCTTAATAATATGCGAAAGCGACAGTCAGGATTTTTGGAATAATGATGCCGAGACTGCCGAAAAATTCAACGTTATAAAAAAAGCAAAATACGGGAGAGTATATATAACCGTTATATCTCCCAAGGAGGCATAAAATGAAGGACGAAAAAACGGTGGCGATAGTTCCGGGAAGCTTTGATCCCATAACCTACGGTCATATAGATATCGTTAAAAGAGCCGCAGCGCTGTATGATACGGTTTATCTCGCGGTGATGATAAACGATACAAAAAAATATCTGTTTAATATTAAGGAGCGCGAAGAAATTGCAAGGCTTGCTCTTGACGGAATATCAAACGTTTATGTAATTTCATCTGAAGGAATGCTGTGGAAGCTTGCCGAGTCCTTATGTGCCGACGCCATTGTAAAAGGGTACAGAAACGAAACGGATTACGCATATGAAATGAAAATGGCGGATTTTAACCGTGAGCATTATCCGAATGCCGAAACAGTGCTTTTAAAAGCCAACGACGGATTGGAGCAGGTCAGCTCTACCGAGGTGCGAAAAAAAATAGCGGCAGGGGAAGATATTTCCGAATTTCTCCCGCCTGACGCGGAAGAGTACGTTAAATATATTTTAAGTAAATTTTCATAAACCGAACAATCCTCCCATATAATTTAGCAGAAAATAAATTTTTGTTAAAGTATCGGGAGGATTTATTTATGAGTGAGCACTCAATTTACCGTGATATAGCCGAGAGAACGGGCGGCGATATTTACATAGGTGTTGTCGGTCCCGTTCGCAGCGGTAAATCGACGTTTATAAAGCGTTTTATGGAGGCTCTCGTTCTTCCTAATATTGAGGACGGATATTCACGCGACAGAGCGCGGGACGAAATGCCGCAGTCTGCTGCAGGGAAAACGGTAATGACGACAGAGCCGAAGTTTGTTCCGGACGAAGCTGTTAGTATAAAGCTTGACGACTGTGCGTCATTACGCGTGAAAATGATTGACTGTGTAGGCTATATAGTAAGCGAGGCACTTGGAACAATAGAAAACGGTCAGCCTCGAATGGTACATACTCCGTGGCAGGAGGAGCCTATGCCTTTTGTCGAGGCGGCAGAGATGGGCACAGAAAAGGTTATAAAGGAGCATTCGACTATCGGTATGCTGATAACCTCCGACGGCACAATAGGAGAAATTTCACGTGACAGCTATGTTGAAGCGGAGGAGCGCGTAGTGAGGGAATTGAAGACAATCGGCAAGCCGTTTGCAATGATTCTCAATTCAGCCGAGCCGACGTCGGAGAAGGCTGTGGCTCTTGCATATGAATTGGAAGCAAAATATAAGGTACCCGTTGCGCTTGTCAGCTGTATTGATCTTGATTCCGAAGATATAAAAAATATACTT
>CAYVLG010000250.1:0-1613 GCA_964452345.1 uncultured Lachnospiraceae bacterium | reverse complement strand
GTCGGATATACCAATGCGGGAAAATCAACGCTTTTGAACAGATTGACAGATGCGGGGATATTGGCGGAGGATAAGCTGTTTGCAACGCTTGATCCGACGACGAGAAAATTTGCCCTGCCGTGCGGCGAGCAAATTCTCCTCACGGATACCGTTGGATTTATAAATAAGCTCCCTCACCATCTTGTCAGTGCATTCCGTTCGACGCTGGAGGAAACGTGCAGAGCCGATATACTTTTGATAATAATAGACGCGTCGGATGAAAATGCGTGTGAACAGCTTAAGGTGACGGAACAGCTGCTGTCGGAGCTTGGAGCCGCCGATAAGCCTACGCTTTACGTTTTCAATAAATGCGATAAAGGAATGGCAAGCGTGCGCAGCATAGGCAGCGAAGCAAGCGAAAATACGGTGTTTATCTCGGCATTGACGGGGCAGGGCTGCGAGCTTATGGTAAAAAAGCTTGAAGAAATGGCATTGGACGGCAAAAAAAGGATAGAATATTTTATTCCCAATTCCGATGCGGGAGCACTGAATACGCTTTATAAATATGCAACGGTCGAGCGGATAGAATACGGAGCAGACGGCATTTCGGTCAGTGCAATTGCAGACAGCCGCGCACGCGGAATTATGAAAAAATACGCGGTTGATGCCGATGAAAAGCGGGACGGGGAAGAAGAATTTTTCTGATTGTAGGAGAAGAATGTGGAACTGCTTAATACAACATTTACGACGCTGAAGGGCGAGGCTCATGTCGAATTTGAAGAAAAAAAGTCGCTTTTTATAGGTCACGCTTTGCGTACCGATACCGAAGAGGCGGCGCAGGAATACATAAAAAAGATGAAAAAAGAGTATGCCGACGCGACGCACAACGTTTTTGCGTATACGCTGAAGGGTGGAATAGCAGCGAGATATTCAGACGACGGAGAACCGCAGGGAACGTCGGGTATGCCGACGCTTGACGCAATAAGGAAAAGCGGAGTCGATAACGCCTGTATAGTGGTAACGAGGTATTTCGGCGGTACTCTTCTCGGAGCCGGAGGGCTTGTCCGCGCATATTCGCATACGGCTTCTTTGGCAATTGAGAAGGCCGGAATTGCCGTGTACGAGCCTTATGCTGAGTATTCGCTGAAATGCGGCTACTCGGAATATCAGAGGTATTCGGTATGTTTTGCCGAAAACGGAGTGATTATAGACGATACCGTATTTGAGGCGGAGGTCAAAATAGCTTTTGCGGTAAAAAAACGGTGCCGTGATGAGCTTTTGAAAAAAATAACCGAAATGAGCTACGGTAAGGATATACCTGTTGCTGTAGGAGAAAGATATGACTATAGGTAAACGCTTTTTCAAGGCTGTAATTTTATTTCTTTCAGGCATTATTCTCGTATCCTGCGGAAGCGGTGTGTCCGAAGAGGCATTGGCAAGGCTTGAAACCCTCGGAGCTTACGGGGCGGAAGAGACGGCGGAATACAGGATAGTTATGCCTTCGGCGTGCGGCGAGACGGTTTCCGAAAGTGCACGAAAACTTTCAAATGCCATAAGTGCAAGAACAGGCTCCCGCTGTATTACCGAGTTTGACAATGAATTATCCGACAGTACGGATAATTACTTTACCGTTT
>CAYVLG010000249.1:0-1634 GCA_964452345.1 uncultured Lachnospiraceae bacterium | reverse complement strand
GACGCTAGCCTCTCACGCTGGAAACATGGGTTCGATTCCCGTACGGGTCACCAAATTGGACAAGACGAACACGCAAAGTGAATAACTGCAAAAAAGACTATCGAAACAAACGATAGTCTTTTTTGTTATTTCTCTCAATATTTTTCCGATTTTAAGCCTCAAGCTCAAATATCTTTATCATTCCCGTAACGGCAGCCTGCTCCGCGGCTTCGTCGGAAACGCACACAAGTCTGAAGTCCGTATTGCATTTTAACAATTCATACGTGGCTTTTTTTATTTGCCGTCTTCCGCCGATAACCACACACGGCGGCTTTTGTTTTATTATTTCGGTAATTTCTTCACAAAGCACAACTCCGATAAAAAAGCTGTACACCTCATCGGCAGAACCTGAAAACATATTTTTAAGCACTCTTGTTTTAAAAACGGCTTTATTTATTCCGCATTCTCGGCAATATTCAAAGCCATTCAGCAAATACTCGTTATTCAATACCGTATTTTCAAGCTTGACGGCATCCTTCAAAATCGTATTCTGCGAAAGAGCGGCAATCATTTCACCCGTCAGCATGGTAGAAAAATCCGTTATTCTGCCTTGGCCGTCCGTTTTTATTATTTTGGAATGAGAACCCGGCAGAACGTAAACGCATTCTCCGTATTCGTCCTTCGCAAGTCCCATAAGCTCCGTTTCTTCTCCGCGCATCATATCGGTATTTTCAAAGCTGCCGCCGTCAAGCTTTACACCTCTTATAAACGCAAACGGAACGTCGGATATTTCACTTAACACGGTTTCAAAGATACCGTTATGAAGCTCTTTTATACCCGCAGGCGCTTTTATGTGCTCAAGCATACAGATACCGTATTCGGATGTAAGCATTCCCGACGCCAATATACGCCGTATATCGGAGCTTTGCATTCCGTTTCTGCACAGAATTTCGTCAATGCCTTTTTTTACGGTCTCCTTCAGTATATTTTTGTTTCCTATGCTTTTTCTCGCACCCACATTATACTTTACCGTATCGACGGTTTTGCCTCCGCAAACGAGGTTTATTCTCGTATTTGTGGTTCCTCCGTCAATGGCTATATAGTTTGACATGCTCTCACCGCCGATACGTATTTTTCCGCCAATTCCGTTATGCCTTCATAATTGTTTTCGTCTATAAGCTTTTTGGAGACAATATTGGAACCTATTCCGAATCCGCACACTCCCGCGCGCAAATATTCGGAGATATTATTTTCATCAACTCCGCCTACAGCCAGCAGTTTTATATGCGAAAGCGGAGCTTTTACCGCCTTGACGTAGCCGACCCCCAAATTGGTTATGGGAAACATTTTTACAAAATCCGCGCCGCTTCTGTGCGCCAGCTGAATTTCACTCGGGGAAAGTGCTCCGGGTATGGAAACCATTCCCAGCTCTTTTGTCCTTTTGATAACATCAGGGTAGGTATCGGGAGAAATTATAAATTTTCCTCCCGCCCTCTCGGTAAGCTCAACCTGTCCTTCGTTTAAAACCGTTCCTGCGCCTATATACATTCTGTTTTCAAAATGCTCCGACAGAAGCTTTATATTTTCGGCGGTTTTTTCGTCGGGGACTCTGCCGTCGGCGCGATTGACGCAACTAGACGAAGCGGTAAAGCAAC
>CAYVLG010000248.1:0-1645 GCA_964452345.1 uncultured Lachnospiraceae bacterium | reverse complement strand
TATCAGAACCGGCGTTTTGAGAGTGACCCCGGCGACCCGCTTGAGTTTTACTACGTAACGATTACGGGACAAGGCAGTGAGACGGTAATAAGCAATGCGGGCTTTGAGCTGTCAGCGAGTCTGTCGGAGTGTCCGTTCATATCGAAAATCCCCTCTTGTTTTTATCCTGCTTTGTTCGAGTCTCACGCCGACAGTGAGCCGACGATGTATCTTATGGGAATGTTTTTACAGCTCATGGCGCTTCACAAGAATTACAACAGCCGTTCGTCGGACGTTCCGCAGGAAAAGTCCTTCTTCTACTACAAGCAGGCGCTGGCGTACATCGAGTGGTATCTTCTTTCCGACATAACGCCGAGCGACGTGGCACGCTACCTGCACATCTCGCCTCCGTATCTCCGCAAGATATTCGCGAAATACTGCAGCTGCCCGCTTCGGGAATTTCTGCTCCAAAAGCGTATAAAATACGCCGCCGACAAGCTGGCTTACGGTCAATGCACGGTGCTTGCCGCCGCAAACGAGATAGGCTACGACGATTACACGCAGTTCAGCAAAATTTTCAAAAAATATACGGGCATGTCTCCGAGCGCATATAAGGAAGCACATTCAGCCGACGTCCCCGAGGAAAATAACGGCAGTAAAAATCCGCCCGCATATGATATGCCCCCGAAAAGTCAGGCACTTAAGAAGCCGAAGGTCCGATGAAAGAACACAGAGGTCTGTCTGACCGTCGGCTCTACGATTTCCGCCCTCAAGGCAAAAAGCGGCAGCGGTATAAATGAATAACTCCATACCAAAAATGGCAATACTCCCGATATAGAAAAGTATCGGGAGTATTTTTATGTACTATAATAAGGTAGAAATCTGCGGAGTCAGCACCTCGGAGCTGAAGGTACTGACCGACAGTGAAAAAAAGGCTCTTCTCGAACGCTCGCGCGGGGGTGACGCGCAGGCGCGGCGTGAGCTGATAAACGGTAATCTGCGCTTGGTTTTAAGCGTGGTGCAAAGATTCACGGGACGGCGCGAAAATCCCGACGACCTTTTTCAGGTCGGCTGTATCGGTCTTGTCAAGGCGGTTGACAATTTCAACACCGAGCTTGACGTTAAATTTTCGACGTATGCCGTACCGATGATAATAGGCGAGATACGGCGTTATCTGCGCGACAACAACTCCGTTCGCATAAGCCGTTCCGTCCGCGACCTTGCGTATCGGGCGTTAAGCGCAAAGGAGGAGCTTTTACGCCAAAAGGAATGCGAGCCGACGGTCGACGACATTGCAAAATATCTCGGTGAGAGCAAGGATGCGGTCGTGCGGGCAATGGAGGCGATAATCGAGCCTATTTCCCTTTACGAGCCCGTATACAATGACGGCGGAGACTCCGTATACGTTATGGATCAGATAAGCGACACAAACAGCTCCGACGAAATCTGGCTTGAAAGCATTGCGCTCAAGGAGGCTATGAAGGTGCTTACCGAACGCGAAAAAACGATAATAAACCTGCGCTACTACAAAAACAAAACGCAAATGGAAATAGCCGAGGAAATCGGAATTTCACAGGCTCAGGTTTCCCGCCTCGAAAAAGGCGCTCTGGAGCACATGAGACGTCAAATATAGATGGAACGCGTCCACCTTTTTTGAAAAAAAGGT
>CAYVLG010000247.1:0-1672 GCA_964452345.1 uncultured Lachnospiraceae bacterium | reverse complement strand
TTCGTTCGCTCCGAGCCCTTGATGCTTTTGCTTGCAATTCCTCTCATTGCGTTTTCGGCGGCGTCCGCCTGCTTGAGGCTTGACAAAGCAAACGGAAAGGCTGGACTGCGTGCACTGTTCGGCGTGCTTATGCTTTTGGTTATAGGTGCGTTTTGGGTATTCGTAACAATGTCGGGAGCCTCCGAGCTTTTGAATTATATTGAGCATATTACATTTGAAAATTCGGAATATCAAACCGATATGGTACTGCTCTCGCTGTCTGGCTCAAAATATGCTTTTGTGGCGTTTATCGCATTTATGTCACTGCTGCCTCAAAGCGAGTTGATTCGCAGGCGGTACGTGCGGTCGGGAAAACGTATGAAGGCGGTAATTGATTATACCGCAATGATTACGCTGATTTTAATGTTTGTATTTACCGTAATATTCTTTTTACCGCAGTTTGCACAGTATGACACAACGCCGTTTATGTATATCGTAATTTAGGAGAGCTTTTGATGAAAAGGAAAAAAACAATAGAATTTCTTCTCGTTACGCTGTTTGCGGGCGTTCTTCTTACCTGTGCGGTAACGGTAGGCTTTGACAGTGTATTCAAAGCCTCGGAGAGTGAAAACTCTTTTAACGATACTTTCAGACGGGGAAGCAGAATTTCCGATTTCGTCAGATACGTCGATTACAAGGTTTTCGGGCACATATCGTCCGACGAACTGCTGATAGGGCGTGACGATTGGCTGTTCGAGGCTGTCGATTCCGAAAACGGATATGAGAGGCTTCTTGACTATATCGGCGGAAACACTTTCTCCGACGAAGAGCTTGAAAAAATAGCCGCTGTAATTTCGGAAAGGGCGGAGGCATACGCTGCCGAGGGAATAGAGTATATGATGATAGTTATCCCCGATTCTATAACCGTGTGCTCCGATAATGTGCCGTGGTACCTTGGAAAGCAGAGTGAAAATACGCGCCTGTCGCAGGTGAGCGCATATATTGCCGAAAAGAAAATAGAAGGATTTATAAATCCGACGTCGGCGATGATTCTTGAAAGCAGCGAGCTTGTTATGTATAACAATACGGAAAATTCGATAAACGCTTACGGGGCATACTGTATATATAATACGGTCGTTTCACGCTTTTTGGCAAAAACAGGACGCGAGGTGGACAGAATTTACCGCGAGGATGTGGATTTTTACACGAGACTGACCGACGGTAAAAAAATAGCCAAAAACGCGGGAATTTCCGAGGTTGTAAAAAACAGAACGGTATCAATATCGGACGGTATGACCGATGAATATTCCGTGGTATATAACGATAAGAATCTTATGATAACGGTACGCGATGAAGAATCGCTTTATTCGTTCGGCGAATGCGTGGTGCTGGAATATTCCGACGATTGGGACAGAATACAGCTAATGCCGTATTTTTCAAATACGTTCGGCAAGGTTTATTACAGTGCAGGTATGTCGGAGCGTCCAAACACTGCAAAGCAATACGGCGCAACGCTTGCCGTTCAAATAGTTCACGAAAGCGAGCTTGAGACGCTGCTTGAGTAACTTATATTAAATATCACACCTCATATCACCCGGTACTCGATGTAATATGGTTTTGTTCCGATAAAAACACCATTTTTCGGCACACAACGCACGCAAATAAATTTGAGCCGAATTTTGACGTAAGTATT
>CAYVLG010000246.1:0-1683 GCA_964452345.1 uncultured Lachnospiraceae bacterium | reverse complement strand
ATCTGAAAAAGAACGGCTACAAGGACCCGTCTTATATAATGATAGAGCATTTGGAGCACGTTACCGAGCTTTGCAGAAAGCACGGCTACAAGCCTATGATGTGGAGCGATATGTTCTTCCAGATAGCCTTCGGCAGACCGCGCGTTGCCGAGGGAAATATATCGCAGGACGTTGCCGATAAGGTACCCGAGGGTATGACGCTCGTTTATTGGGATTATTATTCCATGGACGTAGGACTTTTCAGCCATATGCTCGACCTTCACAAGCAGTTTGACAATCCCACCGTATTCGCGGGCGGAGCTTGGAAGTGGTACGGCTTCGGTGCTCATAACGCATTCTCGCTCAAGTCGACGAAAATGCAGCTCGACGAGTGCGAAAAGCGCGGAATAAACAACATAATAGTAACCTCTTGGGGTGACAACGGCGCGGAGGCGTCGCAGTTCTCCGCGTTTGCAAGCGTTCTTTATTTTGCCGAACGCTGCTATAACAACGGCGTAGACAATGCGCTCCTCAATGCAAGAGCGGAGCAGGCTCTCGGAATTTCCTTCGATGACCTTATGGCATTCGACCTTCCCGACGCGCTCCCCGGAGCAACGGTCGAGGACGGAGACAAGCCTAAAAACCCGAGTAAATATATGCTGTACACAGACCCGTTCGAGAGACTTCTAGACAGCCACATAGATGCCGAAACCGCAAAAAAGGCTTGGAAGGAACACGCCGAGCGTCTTATGGCGCTTGCCGAAAACGACCGCTTCGGTTACGCATTTGAAACTCTCGGCAGACTGTGCCGTATTCTTTCGGCAAAATGCGATATCGGACAGAGGCTTTACGACGCGTATAACGCAAACGACAGGGAAGCTATCGCATATATATCCGAAACGGAAATTCCTTATATCGTTTCCGAGCTTGAAAAATTTATTTGCTGTTTCAGAAAGCAGTGGTACAAGGAAAACAAGACTTTCGGATTTATAACGCAGGAAATACGCCTCGGAGGTCTCAAGGAGAGAATGATTTCCGTTAAATTGAGGCTTGACGCATATCTCGGCGGCGATATCGGCCGCATCGAGGAGCTGGAATATCCGACTCTTCCTCTTGACGAAAATAATGCAGGAAAATATATAAGACACAATAATTGGAGCAAAAACGTCGGAGCGGGTATCGTCTGATACCGTAAACTCAGCCGTGCATAAGCCTTTCGGTTTGTGCACGGCTGAATTCTTTATTTACTCTTGACAAACGTTAAAAGCTTTGCTATAATAATATCGGCGCCAAGCCCGTAGGAGCTATCAAAAACGGCGGCGGTTGACTTCCTCAATATTCTTGAGGAAGTGTAAATCTTTTTTGCCTTCCTCATAAAAAGAGGGAGGTGATACGATGGATTTTATTACATGGAACGACTTAATTCAAGTTGCACTTCTTGTATTTGCCATTATATCTTGTTTTCACAACAAAAAAAGATAACCGCCCCATGACTGACAATCTAAAGCGGTTATCTTAATCGTTTTTCAACGGAAGTCAACCGTTGCCGGTAACTCCTACGTTATTATTATACACTGTTTTTAAGAGCTTGTCAAGAGTTGAGACAAAAAAACATAAAAATATAAACGAAAAACCTCGCAGGCTTAAAAACATAAGCTTACGAGGTTTTTGTGGAGCTGGTAATCAGAATCGAACTGATGACCT
>CAYVLG010000245.1:0-1738 GCA_964452345.1 uncultured Lachnospiraceae bacterium | reverse complement strand
GGTATCGGCGCAATGATTGATTTCGGTCCCGTTCTTTCAAATCCGAAACTTATGATTTTCGGCGCCGCGTCGCAGTTCGGTATATTTTTCACGTTTTGTCTGGCGTCGCTGTTTTTTGACCTTCCCGACGCGGCGTCTATCGGAATAATAGGCGCCGCCGACGGTCCTACCGCAATAGTGGTTGCACAGAAGCTCGCTTCAAAATATACGGGAGCGATTATGGTCGCGGCTTATTCGTATATGGCGCTTGTTCCGATAATCCAGCCTCCCGTAATAAAGCTTCTGACAACAAAGAAGGAACGTCTCATTCGTATGCCCTATAAGGGAAAAAATGTTTCAAAAACGACGAAGATACTTTTCCCGATAGTCATTACGATAATTGCCGGACTTGTTGCTCCTTCTTCCGTTGCGCTTGTCGGATTTTTGATGTTCGGAAACCTTATACGTGAGTGCGGAGTACTTGATTCGCTTTCGGATACGGCTCAAAAGGTTCTTGCCAACCTTGTTACGATTTTTCTCGGAATAACGATTGCCGTGCAAATGGAGGCAACGAAATTCTTGCAGTGGGAAACGCTCCTCATTCTCGGACTCGGCTTGTTTGCATTTATATTCGATACGGCGGGCGGTGTGCTTTTCGCAAAATTTGTCAACCTGTTCCTGAAGGAAAAAATCAATCCCATGATAGGCGCGGCAGGCATTTCCGCATTTCCGATGTCGGGACGCGTCGTCCATAAAATGGGACTTAAGGAGGATCCCCAAAATTTCCTTCTTATGCATTCAATCGGCGTCAACGTTTCGGGTCAGATTGCTTCCGTTATCGCGGGCGGACTTATACTCAGCTTTGCCGCGGGCTTCGGCGGATTTTTGGGCTGATGAAGGGAGAAAGTGAATATGAATATTTTTGAAAATTTCAGCGTAAACCGTTTTTTGTTCTCGCTCCAATATATGTGGAAGGGAATGCTGTGCATTTTTATAGTTATAGGCGTTATAATTCTTTTCATTTACGGAATGAATAAAATAATGAATTTGCTGTCCGAAAGAAAAAAGGCAAAGAAACAGGCGTCTGACGAATAAAAGACGCCGTATCATAAACGCCCGCAAAAGCAAAATGCTTTTGCGGGCAATTTTCGTATATTGAATTTTAATTATTCTTCGCCGTCGATATTCATTCGCTTAAGCTCTTTTTCCTTATTCCAAAGGAAGCTCATACGCATCTCCGTTCCGTTTTTTATACGCGAAAAATTCTTCATATGTTTCAATATAATTACGGGGATAAGAATACACAGTATCAAGGCTCCGACGGCGTCTCGGCGGATAATACCGTATATTATCGGAAATGCGACCGAGGCGGTTATCGGTACAAAGCATATATAATTCGTAATTACGGCAACTGCCGCGGCGCAGATAAGCATAATAAGGAATACAAGAGGATTAAATGCAAGAACCATTCCGCCGAGGCATGCAAGTCCTTTTCCGCCTTTAAATTTCATATAAAACGGAAAAATGTGACCGATTATACAGGAAACTCCGGTTACTGCAAAGGCATATTTAAACTCGGGGAAAAGTGTTTCCGCCGACCAAATAACTGCGGCGGCTTTTGCAATATCGAACAAAGCACAGAAAATCCCCGTGATTTTTCCGAAAAGAATCAGTGCATTTGACGCTCCTGCATTTCCCGAGCCTTTTTCTCTGATGTCGAATCCCTTTATTTTTGCTATAATGTAAGACGGGTTCACCG
>CAYVLG010000244.1:0-1783 GCA_964452345.1 uncultured Lachnospiraceae bacterium | reverse complement strand
TTTAGGTTGCATATATCATCGGGGTGGCTTTTGTTTCCTCTTGCATGGTGTCTTCCGATTACGATTGCTATTTGCAATAAGATGAAAAATAACGAACCGATAGGCATCGGTCTAAAAATATGTGCGCTTTTGTTTGTAAATTTGATCGGCGGAGTCTTACTGCTTTGCCGTTCCGACGACGTATAATTTTCGACATGGTCGGTTTACTTGATTTCAAAATTAAAACTTCCGAGACGTTTTGTTATCGGAAGTTTTCTTTTTACCGTTTCCTTGTTTTTTGAAAAATATTATTTTGTATACCGAGCAACATTTTTTGAAATAGTATTGATTTTTCCTTATTAAAGCGGTAAAATATATGCAAGTTTTATTTAGATAAAATGCAAAAGTGTATAGTTTTCTGTGAGGAGAGCAATTTTATGAGAGTTGTTGTAAAAGTAGGCACGTCGACGCTGGCTTATTCAACCGGTCATTTGAACATACGTCATATGGAGAGTCTGTGCCGTGTCTTGAGTGATATAAAAAACGCAGGGCATGAGGTCATACTTGTATCTTCGGGTGCGGTTGCTATGGGAATGGGAAAGCTGTCTTTGCCGCACAGACCCAAAGAGCTCTCTCTTAAGCAGGCTACCGCTGCGGTCGGTCAGTGCGAGCTTATGTATACTTATGACAAGATGTTCTCCGAATATAATCATACCGTGGCACAGCTTTTGCTTACCGCAGATGATATAAACGACGATGAGCACAGGAAAAATTTCAAAAATACGATGTTTAAGCTTCTTGAGCTTTGCGTATTGCCGATAGTTAATGAGAATGATACCGTGGCGACGAGTGAGTTCGGCATAGGAGATAATGATACGCTTGCTGCGATTGTTGCCAAAAGTGTAGATGCCGATTTGCTTATACTTTTATCGGATATTGACGGGCTTTTTACAGCCGATCCGAGAAAAGATGCCGATGCAAGGCTGATAGAAATAATTTACGAGATAACTCCCGAAATAGAAGCACTTGCGGGAGGTGCGGGGTCAGACGTCGGCACAGGCGGTATGATTACCAAGTTGCGTGCGGCTCAGATAGCGACTTCGGCCGGTTGTGATATGGTCATTGCAAACGGTTCCGACCCTAATTTGCTGTATGACATCATAGAAGGAAAAAGAGTCGGCACGAGGTTTATGAAGGAGACGAAAGATGACAACGCTTGAGGTTATGCAAAGAGCAAAAGCCGTTTGCCCCGTAATGGCGAGTGTTGACAGTAATACGAAAAATAAAGCATTACTTGCAATGGCGGATTCGCTTATTCGCAATTCACAAAAAATACTTGACGCTAACAAGCTTGACGTTGGAAATTCATCGGGAATATCCGACGTTATGGTTGACCGTCTGAAATTAGATGAAGCTCGTATTTCGGCTATGGCAAAAGGTATACGTGACGTAGCAAATCTGCCGGATCCGATAGGTAACGTTATTTCCGAAACGCTCAGAGCCGACGGCTTGAAAATCAGACGTATTTCCGTTCCGCTCGGTGTTGTGGCTATAATTTACGAAAGCAGACCCAACGTCACTTCGGATGCAGCGGCACTTGCGATAAAAAGCTCCAATGTTTGTATTTTGCGTTGCGGTAAAGAAGCGCACGGCAGTGCCGAAGCGATAGTAAACGCTCTTTCAGACGGTTTGGAAAAAGTCGGATTACCGAGAGAATTTGTTCAGCTTGTGGACGATATTTCGCGGACAAGCGCACAGGAGCTTATGTGCGGAAAAGGCTATATTGATTTGCTTATACCGCGCG
>CAYVLG010000243.1:0-1808 GCA_964452345.1 uncultured Lachnospiraceae bacterium | reverse complement strand
TTGGCAGTAAAAAATATGATATAATACTCTCAAAAGTGTAAGCTTATCAATAATATTTAACTTTATTCGCTTTTACACTTATAAAAAACTTTTCAGGAAGTTTTTTGCCAAGCTTTTTTTCAAAAAAGCGTAAAACGCGTCCTCAAAAAGCGACAACGCGTCTTCAATAAAGAATTATCAGTTCTCTTTTCTCTTTGCGCCTATCGCGAGAGCAGTTCCGGTTACTGCCATAATTACGATTGCGCTTGCTCCGATAACGCTTCCGCAGCCCTTCTTGCTTTCCTCCGCCTCGGTGTCGGTGGACGCCTTGGTTTCGTCTGCCTTCGTATCGGTTGCTTCGGTTTCGGTGTTTGCGGTGCTGTTATTATTGTTGTTATCGCCGTTGTCCGTTCCCGCGTTGTTTCCGTCATCGCCGCCGTCGGAACCGCTGTTGTCGTTTTCGGGAGCGGTAAACGAAATTACGGTTGCCGCCAATGCGGAGCTTATAGGCATTTTAATTCCGCCTTCTTCAAGCACGGTATTCCAGTCGTTGAAGCCCAAAGAATTAAACTTGCCCGTATCAAGTGTCTTGAGGTCGTCTGCCGTTGCCTCTCTGTATGCTGTAGCAGGAACTCCGTACAGCTCGGGCTGATATTCATTTGTTTCTGCATTTCTGGAGAAGTCAAACGGTGCTTTTCCTCCGTCCGACGTTACGTAAAGCAGTCCCGAGCAAGTTGCGGAAACATTCGGATAACTTTCGTTATTGAAACGAATATCTCGCGCTATATAATACAGGTTACCATTTTTCGGTGCATACGTGCTCTTGATATATGAAACACAGCTTTCCATCGTTATGCCGGCCTTGGAGCAGGCAAGGAACGCAGTCTGCGTAAGACCGCCCCAAAGCTCTCCGCACATAAGGCAGTCTTTCAGCGTTACCTCTGCCTGTTTGCCTTCAACGGAGGATACAAAGCCTGTGATTGATTCGTTGTTGCCTGCCCAGATTGTTCCCGCAAACACGGAAGACGTAATACTTGCCTTGTCGTTAATATTTGTATTGTATCCGCTCCAGCCCACAGCGCCGAGGAATCCGCCTACTGTGCTGTCGTTACGGGTAACGTATATGTACATATCGTTATAAACGTTTGATATGTCAACGCTGCCTGCCGAGAACAATCCCGCACCGCGTGCGCCGACCACTTTCAAAAAACTGTTTACTATAACAAGGTCTTTTACGACGGTGGGAGAGGTATTGTCCTTGGAAGCTCCGCCGAAGAAAGACATATCGTGTATGTTCGTATCTCTGCTGCAGAACATTCCCGAAACATAGTGATTCTGTCCGTCAAGAGTTCCCTCAAAAACAACAAAGCTGCCAAGCAGGTTTCCGCCGCTGCGGCCATCACCTACAGCCCACATGTTGGCGGGAGCGTAAGCAATCGTCATATCCGCGCCTTCTTCGCCGAGCTCGTCGTCGATAAGGGCATTCCAATACTCATCGGCGTTCCAGCCGGGGTTGAGGTCGATGTCCGCCGTAAGCTTAATCGTTTTGCCCTTAAAGGTTACGGCCTCGGCGTCGTCCGTGCCGTTGAGGAGCACGCCGAATCCGAGAAACTGTGCCGCGGTCGAAATTTCAAATTCGGTCTGCGACGCGTTGTACCACGAGGTATCGGGGGTGATTACGCCCTCGTCATCGTCATCGTCATCGTCGGCAAAGCTTGTGACGGTGAAAACTGCCGTGAGCGAAGCTATGATCATCAGCATAGCAAGGGTGAGACTTAAAAATTTTTTCATGGTTTTTCCTCCATATTTTTTTATTCTCTGCACCGCCG
>CAYVLG010000242.1:0-1827 GCA_964452345.1 uncultured Lachnospiraceae bacterium | reverse complement strand
TGTATTCTCGAACTCGATACGAGATAAAATATCGTATATAGAGCGTATTTCCGAAAATAATACCTATATAGCAAATCTTGCGCTTAATTACGGCGGCCGCGACGATATTGTTCACGCAGTCAATACTCTTATCGAAGCGGGAAAAAAGAAGATAGACGAGGAAATGATAACATCGTCGCTTTATACAAAGGAATCTCCTCCGCTTGACCTCATCGTAAGAACGGGCGGAGATTTACGCCTTTCGAATTTTTTGCTTTGGCAGGCGGCATATGCCGAATTTTATTTTACTGATAAGCTGTGGCCCGAATTGTCGGTCTCGGACGTTGACGGTATAGTCGATAATTTTAAAAGCAGAAACCGCCGATTCGGCGGAATATAAGGAGATAACGTATGTTAAAACGTATAATAACCTCTGCAATTGCGCTTTGCGTGCTGCTTCCGATATTGTTTTTTTCCGAAACGTTTGTATTTCCTGCGGCAATCGGAATTATTTCGCTGATATGTATTTTTGAAATGCTCAGGTGTATGGGGCTTCACAAAAAATATTATCTTTCTGTACCGCTGTATGCTTTTGCGGTAAGCGTGCCGTGGATTTTCAGATATGCAGAAAGCGTCGGCAAGGCAGCTGCAATTTGCTTTATAATTGCGGTTTGTTTTATTGCCGTGGTATTTACCGCCGTTATACGGTCGCACGGAAAATTTGCTTTTTCCGACGGTATGGCAATGTATATGACGTGTTTATACATACTTGCTGCGCTGAATTCGATAGTTTACGTAAGAGACTTCGGAGAAAACGGCAAATACATCTACCTTATGATATTTATCGGTGCTTGGATTACCGATACGTTTGCATATTTTACAGGTATGCTTTTGGGCAAGCACAAGCTGATAGAGGACGTAAGTCCCAAAAAAACGGTAGAAGGGAGCATAGGCGGAATAGCCTTTTGTGTTCTGTCGTTTGTTGCATTCGGAATAATAGTAGATACGTTTTTTGACGGCAATGCCAATATAATCTTCCTTGCAATAAGCGGTGTTGCGGTTTCCGTAATATCTCAAATCGGGGATCTTATTATGTCGGTTATAAAACGTCATTACGGTATAAAGGATTACGGAAAGCTTTTCCCCGGGCATGGCGGTATGCTTGACCGCTTCGATTCGGTTTTGGCAGTTTCGCTCGGTATGGCGGCAATATGTGCTCTTTCGGTGATTCTCGGAGTTGAACTTCTGTAAAAAAACGGGGGTTAATAATGGAAAATAAAAATATTGCGGTTCTCGGCTCAACAGGGTCTGTCGGCGAGCAGGCACTTGACGTTGCCGACAAGCTTGGTATGCAGGTAAGCGCGATAAGTGCGAATAAAAACGTTAAAAGAGTTGAGGAACAGGCGAGAAAATTTAATGTCAGAGCTGTGGCGATGGCAGATGAAGCTGCGGCAAAGGATTTAAGGCTTCGTTTGGCGGATACCGATATAAAGGTATTTTGTGGAGACAGCGGTATTTGCGAGATGGTCTTGTACGAAAAGCGTGATACCGTTTTAAATTCTATTATCGGAGAAGCGGGACTTATGCCGACGCTTGCCGTTATAGATTCGGGCTCGAGGCTGGCACTTGCAAACAAGGAATCTCTTGTTGTGGCGGGAGAAATCGTTATGAATGCCGCACGGAAAAAAAACGTTGAAATACTTCCCGTCGACAGTGAGCACTGTGCTATTTATCAGTGCCTGAAGGCGGGAAAAGGTAAGGAAGTAAAAAAGCTTTTGCTTACGGCTTCGGGCGGTCCGTTTTTTGGGAAAAAAGCTTGTGAGCTGAAGAACATATGCGCCGAGCAGG
>CAYVLG010000241.1:0-1828 GCA_964452345.1 uncultured Lachnospiraceae bacterium | reverse complement strand
GTATTCGGTGTCTCCAACGGCAATTGCCATATCACACAAATCGTTAAACGAATATTTTCCGCCAAGCTCCTTTTTGATGGATTGGATTATCCAAAGCCCCATTATATTTGTCAGATATCTGAATCGGTGCTCGACTCCGCCCTCGTGCGTAAAGCTCTTTTCCATAGAAGCCATAGACGCGTCAGGCGTTTTTCTTTCTATGCCCATAAGCGACCACGTACCCGAGCTTAAATATATTGCGTTTTCGGAATTTGTCGGCATTGCAAGAACGGCTGAGCCCGTGTCGTGAGACGCGGGATGAATAACGGTAAGGTCGTATCCGACTGCCTGCTTTATTTCTTCCTTAAGTGTTCCGAGCGTGTCACATGGCATTGAGAGCTTGCCGAAAAGCTTTTTCGGATAACCGAGCTTTTCTATAAGCTCCATATCCCATTCCCCGCTTTCAAGGCTTACCAAGCTTCCCGTTGTGGCATTTGTGTATTCCTGATGAGCAACACCCGTAAGGACAAAGCCGAGATAATCGGGAATCATAAGCAGTTTTTCCGCTGCGGCGAGCGTTTCGGGACGCTCGCGCTTATCCGCCATAAGCTGATAAACGGTGTTGTAGTCGAGCCGCTGTATGCCCGTGCGCTTATAAAGCTCCTCTTTGGGAATAATCGCCTCGACGTCCGCCATTGCCTTTGCATTGCGCGAATCGCGATAGCCTATCGCGTCTCCGATAACGTTGCCTTCCCCGTCGAGAAGAACGTAATCGACGCCCCAGGTATCAATACCCATATAGGAAGGAATTTTTCCTATTTCCGCGCATTTTTTCATTCCGTTGACGACGTTCTCCGCAAGAGCCTTGTGATCCCAGCAAAGATGGCCGTTTTTTTCCGTCATTCCGTTAGGAAAGCGGTATACCTCCTCAAGCATTATTTTCCCGTTTTCAATCCAACCGAGAATATGTCTTCCGCTTGATGCGCCGATATCTACGGCAAGATAATATGTCTGCATAATTTTTACCTCCTGCAAAATATCCTATAAAAATATACCGACTATATTGTATCATATATGAGTATTAATATTAAGGTTTATTTTTTACCGAAAAAGTGTCTTTTTTTGCTCCGGCCACTTGAAACTCGGGCAAATTTGTGGTACAATTTAATAAGAAACGTATCGGAGGACGGTCAAATGCGCGATGAAATAATAAAATATCTGTCACTGCTCACCGACGAAGAAAGGCAGGCATTGAGTAACGGCAGCGGTTCAAGAAAGGAAATGTATTCAAAATCGGGGCGATTTATAATCGAACGGCGTACCGTATCCAACATTTCGACGGGTGAAGCAAGCGCACCTATATGCCTGCGCGCTCACCCGCGATTTTGCGATTTTCCCGAACATACACACGACTACGTAGAACTGATGTACGTTTGCGAAGGAACGCTGTCTCACAAAATAGGAAACGAGACCGTAGCCGTTTCGGCAGGCAGTCTTATTGCGCTCGGCAAAAACACAAAGCATTCCATACTTGCCGCCGGTGAAAACGATATCGGAATAAATATTATAATCTCCTCCGAGCTGTTTGAAGGAATACTGAATACAGTTCGGAGAGATTCTTCACTGCACACACGGGCATTTGAAGTTTTCCTCGACAGCGATACTGAGTGTTACCGCGTATTCGACTGTAACTGCAGTGTGGAAATATCGAATATTATGGAAAGTATAATTTACTCTTCGGTCGTATGCGGAAGAACGGACGACTATATGCTGGAGCAGTCGTTAAAAATGCTCATATGCTATCTCTGTTCGCTTTTCGGAAATTACGAAGGAGAAACTGCCTATAACG
>CAYVLG010000240.1:0-1854 GCA_964452345.1 uncultured Lachnospiraceae bacterium | reverse complement strand
TGACGCACGGTTATCGCGTGTTCGTCGACTACGCAGTAAAAGGTTTTGTATTTCTCGGAATAAAGAGAAAAATTCTTTATCGCTCCGAGATAATTTCCGATAGTTAAATTTCCGCTCGGCTGAACTCCCGAAAAGGAAACAAGCTGGTCGTTAAACATAATAAATCTCCTGTTATTTTATATTTCCGAAAAAACTTTTCCGAGTATTTTTATTCCTTCTTCGATTTGTTCATCCGACGGGGTGGAATAATTCAGTCTGAAACAGCCCGACGGAGCTTCCGTATCGCAGTTGAAGGCACTGCCGGGGACAACCGCCACCTTCTTTTCGACAAGTTTTTTGACAATCGGCGAAATATCCGTGCAGTTCTTTACCGTTCCCCAGATAAACAGCCCGCCTTCGGGGCGCGTAAACGATACCTTGTCATGCGGAACGTATTTATCTATACATTCGAGCATAAGATCGCATTTGTGTCTGTATATTGCCTGTATGTCCGCGATATGTGCGTCCAAATCGCATTCGGTCATATAGCGGTAACACAGCATTTGAAAGAATATATTGGTGTGGACGTCCTCGCCCTGCTTGGCAACCGCCATTTTGGAAATTATTTTTTCGTCCGCTATGACGAAGCCGACCCTCATACCTGCGGAGAGTATTTTCGAAAACGATGAGCAGTATATTACGCGTCCATCTGTGTCCATACTTTTGAGGGTCGGAACGTCGGAACCTCTGAAGCGCAGCTCTCCGTAAGGATTGTCCTCTATTATAACTATATCGTATTTTTGAGCAAGTTCAAGTATTTTGTGCCTTTTTTCAAGCGAGGTAGTTATACCCGACGGATTCTGAAATGTCGGAATAACGTAAAGAAGCTTGGCTTCGGGGTGCGCCTTCAGCGTGTTTTCCAGCTCTTCAATATTTATTCCGTCCTGCTCCAAATCTACTCCGACGACGTTTGCGCCGCACGAGCGGAAGGAATTCAGAGAGCCTATAAAGCTCGGATTTTCACATATTACGGTATCGCCCTCGTTGCAGAAAACTTTGCAGGCAAGCTCGATTCCTTGCTGACCGCCGGAAACGATAAGCGTGCTGTCGCCTTCTCCGCCGATGCCAAAGCGTTCCTTTTGACGCTTTGCGACAGCCTCTCTCAGCGGAGGGTATCCCTCGGTTATGCTGTACTGCAGCGCCGCCGCTGCGTTTGAAGCAAAAATATCCGCGGAAATACGTCCAAGCTCTTCGACGGGGAAGGACTCGGGAGCGGGATTTCCCGCGGCAAAAGAAATTATCGACGGGTCCGTAAGGCTTTTGAAAATTTCACGTATTGCCGACGGCTTTAAATCGGCAATCTTTTTAGAAAATTTATATTCCATACTCAAAACTCCGAAAAGAAAAATACATATATAATAATAACACATATTTAAGAAAAAGTCAATATTGACTTTTAACGAAAAATGTGGTATTATAATAGATAATAATATTTTTTCGTCAAAAAGGGGATACCTATGATAAAAATAGAACGCACGTCGGTTATGAATTTTGAAAATGCAATAAGGGGGGCGAGAAATCCTCTTAACAGCTGGGCAAAAATAGACAGCGATTATGACGGAGAAGGAAATTACGTTCTCGGTGAGAACGACCTTTCACTTGCTTCAAGACTTGCAAAGGCGGGAAGCGACCACCGCAAATTTTTGCGTATGATTTTCGTAAGCGTCGATATAACCGCTCCGCTTTATTGGTGGAAGGAATTCGATACATACAAGGTCGGAACGGTTGCCAATTCCTGCTCCACAATGCATAAAATACACGCAAAATCCTTTGAGAGGGACGATTTTTCACACGACAGACTGGATGAAAGCGGAC
>CAYVLG010000239.1:0-1857 GCA_964452345.1 uncultured Lachnospiraceae bacterium | reverse complement strand
TCAAATGCTTGAAAAGCTGACGGGCGTAGAGCTTATTATCGACGATACCCCCGAAGCAATTACGCTTTCGGGTTTTGATCCCGTAAGACGCGAGACTGCAAGAATTGCCCTTGAAAAGCTTATTGCCGACGGACGCATTCATCCGACCAGAATAGAGGAGACTGTCGCAAAAGCGGCTCTCGAGGTTGAAACGAGTATGAAGCGTGCGGGTGAGCAGGCAACGTATGATGTCGGAATACACGGTATCAGCGGAGAACTGGTAAAGATGCTCGGACGTCTCAAGTACAGGACGAGCTACGGTCAAAACGTTCTTAAGCATTCCGTTGAGGTTTCGCTTATTGCAGGAATTATAGCCGATGAGCTTGGAATTGACGGCACCGCCGCAAGGCGCGCCGGCTTGCTCCACGATATAGGAAAGGCTCAGACGCACGAAAAGGAAGGCTCACACGTAGCGCTTGGAGTAGATCTTGTAAAAAAATATAAAGAAAGCAATGAAATTATACACGCGATAGAGGCACATCACGGCGACGTTGAGGCTCGAACGATTACGGCTGTAATTGTTCAGGCTGCAGACGCGATTTCGGCGGCACGCCCGGGTGCAAGGCGCGAGGATCTCGAAAATTATATAAAGAGACTTGAAAAAATCGAGGAGATAGCAAAGAGCTTCTCGGGCGTCGATAAGGCGTATGCCGTTCAGGCAGGACGCGAAATAAGGGTTATGGTAAAGCCCGACGAGGTAAACGACAGCGGAATGAAGATGATAGCGCGCGAAATGGCGGCAAAGATTCAGGACGAGGTTAAATATCCCGGACAGATAAAAATAAATGTCATCAGAGAGAGCCGCGCAGTGGATTACGCAAAGTAATATTTGTTTCCGAAAAGGATTTATATAAATTTCTACATAAATTTCCAAACGGTAACAAGCGTGAAAACGCATTATATATAAAATCGGAGGATTTGATACAGATCCTCCGATTTTTTCGTAAATTTTCTTTTTTGCTATTGAAAAAGCATACAATGTATGATAAAATATTAAATAGAGTTTTCAGGAAAGGAATATACAAATGAATCCCAAACCCTCTTTGAACAATAAATCGGAATCGATATATATAGATATAAAAATCGCCGTTGCGATTGCCGTAACGTTCGTACTGCTTTTTTGTTGCCTTATAGGTATGTTTATAAGCCTTGCAGTGGGTAATTCAGAGGGCGGATATACTCCGAGCGGAGACGGCGGAGGCGGAGGAAAAAGCAACGTTACCGCAAATTCAACTCCCGTAAGTTCGAATATAGAGAGTAAAACGGGTATAGTCCTGCCGTGCCAAACGAAAGACGGAACTTATCTTTCCGCTTCGGGCGGAGAAGATATCTCGGGAGATACGGCTATAAAGTCTGCCGCGGCAGTTTTGGTAGACATAACGGACAATAAAACCGTTGCGGGTAAAAGTGCCGATACAAGGATTTATCCTGCTTCAATGACAAAGGTAATGACGCTGCTTGTTGCTTGTGAAAATGCCAAAGATCCGACTGCGCTTCTTACACTGACGGCGGATATGGTAAGTAAGTATGATAAAATAAGCGGTAAAATAAAAAAAGAAGAGCCGTCTCTTGCAATATCGTGGGATGAAGGCTATCAGGTAACGGTTGAAGACGCGCTTTATATGGTTATTTATAGGTCTGATACTTATGCCTGCTGGTTATTGGCGGATTATATTGCGGGCAGTGAAGAGAAATTTGTTGAGCTTATGAACAGCAAAGCAAAATCGCTCGGACTTACACAAACGAATTATACAAACTGTACGGGATTGTACGACGAAAAGCATTATACAACGTGCCGAGAAATGGCGGCTGTTATGG
>CAYVLG010000238.1:0-1875 GCA_964452345.1 uncultured Lachnospiraceae bacterium | reverse complement strand
CGTACGAGGAAGAACCCGACAGCACACGTGAGCCCGAGATACCCGAAGAATTCGATGACGAAACAGCTCTTCTGAAGGACTACGACGCATACGATTTCAGATAAAATATCCGCGCCCGTACCGATTTGACATCGGCACGGGCTGTTTCTTCATATGAAATACCTTATAACATTTCTTTCCTCAGGTATTCCATTATTTTCTTTTCCTCGCGGGATATTTTTACCTGCGTGACGCAAAGCGCGTCGGCTGTCTCCTGCTGGGTCATATCTCGGTAGTAACGAAGTATTACGATTTTCTGCCACTGCACGGGCATAGAACTTATCGCCTGAGACAGCGCAATACGGTCTATTATCCGCTCGTTTTCACATTGACTTTCGCTGTCGGGAATGGTATCTCCAAGCTCCGCGCCGTCCTCGTCTCCGTATGCGCTGTCCGAAAGAGACGCTATCGGCGACAGGGCGTCGACGGCAACAGCCGCCTCCTCAACCTCTACTCCGCAAAGCCGTGCAAGCTCCGTGATATGAGCCTCCCGTCCCTCCTCGGCAAGTATCCGCCCCTTATGCTTCATAAGCTGTGCCCCGAGATGCTTGTAGTATCTGCCCACCTTAATAGGTCCCTCGTCACGCAGATATCTGCGTATTTCTCCGAAAATCAGAGGCACCGCATAAGTCGAAAGCTGTGTTCCTCTTTCACAGTCAAAGCTCCGTATGGCCTTGACAAGACCTATCGTGCCTATCTGTACAAGGTCGTCAAGCTCAACTCCCCTGCCCGTAAAGCGCAGGGCTATTTTTTTTACAAGCCCCGTATTTGCCTCAACAAGCCGCTCCATGGCTGCCGCCGCGCCTTCGCCGCCGTTTTCCCTGATTTCCCGCAAAAGCCGATCGTTTGCGGAAAAATCGATTACCGCACTCACCTTCCCTGCAGTTTCTTGAACAGCGTTACCGTCGTACCCTTCCCGCATTTGGAATATACCCTCACTTTATCGCAAAAGCTTTCCATAACGGTAAAGCCCATTCCGCTCCGCTCATTTTCCGCGTCGGTGGTATACAGCGGCAGGCGCGCCTGCTTTACGTCCTCGATACCGCAGCCCCTGTCACGTATGTCTATACGGACTATATTTTCCTTGCAAAGCTTTACCGTTATGTAAATTATACCTACCGTACCTCGGTAGCCGTGCACGATACAGTTTGTCACCGCCTCCGAGACGGCACATTTGATATCGGCAATCTCCACGGGTAACGGATCCGCCTGAGCGCAAAAAGCGGCTACCGCGGCTCTTGCCATTCCCTCGTTTACGGAGAACGACGGAAGCTTCAGCGTCATTTCGTTCAGCACGTCCGCCGTAAAGCTGTTTTTACTTCCCTTTTGCTTCATTTGCCTTTCCTCCTTCCGAGACATCCGACTCAAGCCCGATAATACGCTCAAGTCCCGCAAGCTTAAAAATTTTCACTATTCTTTCGTTGGGATTCCTCACGCAGAATTCACCGCCGAGCCGCTGCATCAGCGAATATCTTCCCATAATAAGCCCTATTCCCGAGCTGTCCATAAAATCCAGCCGAGACAGCTCAATCACCGCCTTCTTCGGCTTCTCGCGCATTATTTCCGCGTCGATAAGCGTGCGCACGGCAACGGCTCCGTGATGGTCAAGCTCTCCCTCGAGGCTTGCAATCAAAACGCCGTCTTCACGGCTTACCTGCAGTTTACAGTTGTTTTTTGCCATTTTCAACCTCCGTTTTTTCAATACCGTTATTATAGCATATGACGAAGAAAAATTTTGTCGGCATATGTCAGACACTAAAATTTAACAGTCTTTTAAACAATAACCGCATTTGTATTGACAAATTTCGATTTTTGTTGTATAATAGACACATCTAC
>CAYVLG010000237.1:0-1881 GCA_964452345.1 uncultured Lachnospiraceae bacterium | reverse complement strand
TCTGTACATTTATTTAATAAAATTACGGAGGTTTTGTAATATTTATAGTGTATAATATATCTTATAATTTAGTTTTTTAACGAAAGGTGTGAACAAATGCTTCCAAAGCAAACAATCATATCCGATAATATCATACTGTCATCTGTATACACCGATAAATTCAAAACCGCGGCGCTGACATTTTCTCTGCATACGCCTCTGAACGAACATGACTATCTTTTAAGTCTTGTGCTGGCGGGAGTTATGCGCCGAGGAACCAAAAGCTACCCTTCAATGTCAAGTATCAACAAACGGCTCGATGAGCTATATGCTTCGACAATAGATATTCAAAGCATAATAAACGGAAATATTCTTACTTTTTGCATAAGCGCGGAAATTTTAGAAAATAAATTTGCGCCGGACGGTACGGATATCTGTGCCGAAGTTTCAAAAATAATATCCGAAATACTTTTGTCTCCGATTACGGTTGACGGAGCCTTCCCTTATAACACGGTCGAATACGAAAAAAAATTTGTCAAGGATTCTCTCGAGGCTGAAATAAATAACACCAAGCTATACGCGGCGTCACGCCTCAAAGAGCTTATGAGCCGAAACGGCACATGCTTTCCGACGTTAAAATATATGCTTGCTCATATTGACGAAATAACCCCTGGGGAGCTGACCGAATATTATTCGCGTCTTATTACAAATGCTTCTCTGAATATATTCTATATCGGCTCCGAAAATTCGGAAAGCGTTAGTCAAAAAATTCAATCTGCTTTTACGGATTTCAGCTGCGGAGCAACACACGGTACGGCTTCGATAGTCCCGGAAAAGGCAGGTAAGTTTTTATCCGTTACCGAGGATATGCCCGTTTCACAAGGCAAGCTTGCTCTCGGAATGCGTACAAATGCAGTTATAGGTGCAAAAAACAATGCCGCGGCAATAGCTTTAAACGAAATTTATGGTGCTTCACCTGCTTCAAAGCTTTTTCTAAACGTTCGCGAACGTCTCGGGCTTTGTTATTACTGCAATTCTTCGTATAGTCCCCTGTCGGGAAATCTAACCGTTTTCTCGGGAATCAATTCGCTTAACCGTGAGAAGGCAACAAAAGAAATATTACATCAATTTGATGAAATAAAAAAAGGAAATATAAGCTCCGCCGAAATGCTTGCGGCAAAAAAATCCTTGGAATACAGCTATATGCAAATTTATGATTCTCCCTTCTCTCTTCAAAGCTTTTATTCAATCCGCGAGCTTTTCGGAATAACGGAAACGGTCGATGAATGCAAAGAAAAAATACTTTCGGTAACAAAAAGCGATATTTGCGAGCTTGCCAATGAAACATTGTTTGATACCTGCTTTTTTGTGAACGGCACGCTAGCATACTGTGCCGAGGAGGAAAATGACTGTGAATAAAAATACCGCTTTGATATACGAAAGTCCGTTACTGAACGAGAAATACAAAAAAATCAAATCAGACTGCGGACTGAACGTATATATATACCCGAAAGAAATGTCAACGGCATACGCCCTATTCGGAGTAAAATACGGTTCCGTAAACAACAGCTTTACCGACGCGAAAGGCAAAAACATTACGGTTCCGGACGGAATAGCTCATTTTCTCGAGCACAAGCTTTTTTTCAACGAGGACGGAAGCGACTCATTTGAGCGATTTTCGGAATACGGCGCAGACGCCAATGCCTATACATCATTTAACAAGACGGCATATTTATTCAGCTGTGTCGGAGATATAACCGCTTCTCTCGGAGAGCTTATAGATTTTGTTACTCATCCGTATTTCACAAAAGAGTCGGTAGAATCCGAGATTGGAATTATTTCGGAAGAAATAAAAATGTACGACGACAGTCCGAGTGACCGCTGCTTTTACGGTATGCTTGA
>CAYVLG010000236.1:0-1923 GCA_964452345.1 uncultured Lachnospiraceae bacterium | reverse complement strand
ATACGTATCGAAGCTGCTCGTATCGGATATTTCGGTTTTGCAGGCTGACGGGAGGCTGCAAAATTCAAAATGAATAAAAAAATTAAGAGAGCTATACAGTACGTTCTTGCAGCCGCGGTGCTTTGCGGCTTGCTGTGCTATATTGCTTATCATGCATTAAACGGTTTCTTTTCGGACATAGAAACTACCGCCGTGAAAGTCGGAACGTATAATAAATCGCTTGATGCACAGGCGTATATATTCCGTGACGAGACTCCCCTTATGCGTGAAATCGACGGAGCTGTAAGTTACTCGGTTGACAGCGGGCACCGTGTTGCCGTCGGTCAAACGATTGCCGAGATTTATACTGCCGAAAACGGCGAAACTTTGCTTGCCGAGCTTGACAGAATAGACAAAAGCATACAGCTGTTAAAAGACAGCACGTACTCGGACACCGGCTCCGTTGTAGGTGCCGACAAAATAGAGGAGGACGTGAGCGATTTACTTCGTCATATTGATTCTGCACTTTATTTCGGAGATATACCTAAGGCGGACGAGCTTGCAGACAGTATGCTCGCCAAAATGAACCGATATTTGCAAATGACAACGTCCGGAGTTGACCTTTCGTCGGAAATATCGAGCCTTGAAAGCGAAAAAAAGTCGATATTAAAAAAATTAGGCAATCCGAGTGAAAAAATATCGAGCGATAGTAGCGGATATTTTTATTCTTTTACGGACGGATATGAATATCTGTTTACGGTTGATGAGCTTGAAAGCTTGGATTTGGCGTCTTTTGAAAAATTGACGGCGTACGAGGCTCAAAATTTCGGTGAACGCTGTATTGGCAAAATAGCGTACAGCTATGAATGGTATTTCGTTGTGAAAAGCTCCGTAAAGCTCATATCACGTTTTTCCGTCGGTCAAAATTATGACGTTGATTTTTTGAGCGGTAATTCCGGAAGCATAAAGGCTACTTTGACAAAAATCGTAACCGAAACTTCAGAGGATGATGCACTTTTGATTTTTAAGTCCGAGATAATGCCGTATGAATTTGATTTCAGGCGTTGTCAAAACGTAAGTATCCTCGGCGACGAGTATTCGGGACTGAAAATACCGACAAATTCACTCAGAATCATGGACGGCATAAGCGGGGTTTATATTCTTTACGGTAATACCGTTTATTTTAGATGCGTTGATATAATAGGTGAAGCGGAAGGATATTATTACGTCTATGCCGACAGCGACGGTGTTACGTTAAACGGAGATGATGAAGATCCCGATAACGACGTATACTATAAGCCGCTGAGAGAATACGACAGAGTTATAACGTCTGGAACGGGGCTTTATGACGGAAAGGTAATAGGATGAGTAACGTTTTTGAATATATAGACAGAAATGCCGAATGCGTATTTTCGGATATCGCCAAGGCGAAGGCACAATCTCCTTACGGCCAAAACGTCACGCTGCTTGCGGCGACAAAATATGCTTGTGCCGAAGAAATTAATTATTTGTGCAATAATTGCGGTGTACACGATATCGGAGAAAACAGAGTACAGCAGTTGCTTGAAAAATATGATAAGCTTGATAAGGATAAAATGAATATTCATTTTATCGGAAGCTTGCAAAAAAACAAGGTAAAATATATTATCGATAAGGTATGCTTGATACACTCGGTAGATTCGGTCGAATTGGCTTGCGAGATAAACAAATGTGCCAAGAAAATCGGACGGGTAATGGATATACTTGTCGAAATAAATATCGGCAGGGAAGAAAGCAAGGGAGGGATAATGCCCGAGCAGACGGAAGAGTTTTTGGAGGCGATTGCTGGTTTTGAGCACGTAAGAGTGAGAGGAATAATGACAATGGCTCCCAAAACGGATGAAAAAGCGGAATATCGCAAATATTTTGCAGAAACTTACAATATTTTTATTGACATTTTGCAAA
>CAYVLG010000235.1:0-1932 GCA_964452345.1 uncultured Lachnospiraceae bacterium | reverse complement strand
ACCGCCGAGTATCCTCTGTGTTATCATTTCGCCTCGTTCACGTTTATTATGCTCAAAATAGCTGACCATATTTTTCTTTATTCCGAAATGATTGAGCAATTTAAGCGTCACTCTCGTATCCTCTGCGGCGATAAAATCAACCTTTTCCAGCGTTTCGACCGCCCTCGGCGAAAAATCCCCGAGATTGCCTATCGGCGTACCGACAACATATAGTTTACTCATTTTACGTTCTCCTTATACTCGCCGTAGATTTCATTCACCTCGTCCGAAAGCTCGCCGTTCTCGCCGTACATAACAAGTGGAGCCTCGATATTCATAAACGGCTTGCCGCCCTTTCTGCCCTCGATGAGAAAAAGCCACGGTCGGCTGAGAGCCGTTTTGGAAACAAGGCGAAGTCTTTTCGGCTCAATGCCGTTATTTTTCATTGCGACTATTGTGTCGCTGAGCCTCTCGGGACGGTTGCACAAGCATAATCTTCCGCCGAAATTCAAAAGGTGCTTTGCCGCAGAGCAAACATCGCCGAGGGTACATTCAACCTCATGACGTGCAATCAGCTCGGCGGTTGCAACGCTTTTTATTCCGCTGTCGGCCGCTTTGTACGGTGGATTCATTGTCACAACATCAAACGAAGCGTGTTCGAGAAAATTTTTTATATTACGCAAATCGCAGTTGAGCGGAGTGACCTTTTCCTGCATTTTGCTCACCTTGACTGATTCACAGGTCTGCAAAAATCCCTTTTCCTGCAATTCCACGGCGGTTATTTCCTTTGCCTGAGAATTTCTGCACCAAAGCATGGGAATAATTCCGCAGCCCGTGCCGAGGTCGCAGGCCTTTTCGTTTCGCTTGGGCGAAGCAAAATCAGCCAGCAAAACAGCATCCGTGCCGAAGGTGTGCTCCTTAGAAACGGCAACGCTTATGCCTGAGCCGAGATATTCATATTTAAACTCCGACATACTGCCGCCTCCTGCACTCATTCGCTCGTTTTGGTTCTGTTTCTTTTCTTAATAATAATTTCCTGCAAAAACAGGCTTGCATACATCATAAAGATGGGAAGATACGGAAAATGATACCTCGCACCGCCGACGATTACGATTGTTATACACGTTCCGAGTATTACAAATATCAGCATCGGCAGCATGAAGCGCCAATTTTTGTTTTTGCACAGCATAACAAAGCCGCACAGGAACAGTACAAAAATCAGCATATACCACGCCTGATCAAGGCAGATAAGTATATCACCGAGCAAGAAGCCTTCGTCCGAGTTACCCGTAAATTTAGAGTAGAGCTCCTTTATATAGCTGATACCGCCGGTGGATTTTTCGTTGTTAAAATAGACCGAGCCAGAATAGGTTTCCGTCGCAAAAAGATAAAATATTTTGCTCGGAGTCTGCTTAATATACTCAACAGGGTGCTCCTCTATCCATTCGATGCTCATTTTTTTGTAGTAGCTGTCAACCTCCTTGAAGGTCATTTTTTCACGTTCCTCCGGCGGGATATAGCCCACCTTACCTTCGGAATGTACATCCATATAGCTACCATCCGCATCATCGTTTGCCGTCATAATAAGATTGTAGCCCAAAGTCGTTGCCTGATAGCAGAAATATCCGCAATTGAGGTACGCCAGGGTTCCTATTATCGCAACAATAACGGCGTAGGAGACAAAGACCGTCAAAATTCGTTTAAGCTTTCCTCTTTGGTAAAGAATAATAAATACCGCCGCAGCCAGCAACGGCAGTCCCAACGGTCTAATCCAATTTGCCAAAGCCAAAACGATTCCGCCGAAAACATAGTTATATTTCTTTTTACTGTAAAAAAGTGCAAATGCGAAAAAGGCAAGTGCAGTAAACGGAACTTCTGTTTTTATTGAAACGACCTCGCTCCAAAAGGTGTTCAAAAGGCAAAAAAGTATCGTGAACCAATAATGGGCGGTGA
>CAYVLG010000234.1:0-2011 GCA_964452345.1 uncultured Lachnospiraceae bacterium | reverse complement strand
CAACAGAAGGAGCGCGGTCAGCCGCTGCTCCGACGATTTTAAGCCCGAGAGCCGAGAATGGTTCGCGAAGAACGTGCTTCAATGTGCCTATAACGGGTTGCTTCAAGGTCAGTTTTACGTAAACGATTGGGATATGTGGTGGACGGACGACGATCAGGCGGTAAAGAACAGTCTTTGCCGAGCCATCAGCGGAGGACCTATCTACGTGTCGGATAAAATCGGAAGAACAAATCCCGATATCCTAAAGCCTCTGTGTCTTGAGGACGGCAGAATTATCCGACCCGACGAGAGTGCAGCTCCGACGGCGGATTGCCTTATGAAAAATCCGACGTCTGTCGATAAGATATTCAAAATACGAAACCGTATAGGAGAGAACGGCGTTTGTGCCGTGTTTAATATAAACGCCGAAAACAAGTCCGTAAGCGGAACTCTTTCGCCCGCGGAAACGGGAATTGCCGACGGCGACTACGCGTATTATGAATATTTTACCAAGCAAAATGGATTGCTGAAACAGGGAGAATTTTTAAATATATTTCTTAGCGATAACGATGATTTCAGACTTTACAGCTTTGTGCCTTATTCCGAAGGCGCGGAGCCGAACTTCGGCAGAACGGATTTGTTTATGGGGTGCGGCGTTATCTAAATCTGATTTTAATAAGTATTTTGTTTATATCGTAAAATTTGCGGATTGTATATTGACTTCTTTTAATTTGTGTGATATAAAATATTCGGAACAGAGTTTTTATTGCAGACTGTAACAATATTTTTATAAAGGAGAAAACAAATGCAAGTTTTAAACTTCGACCTTACCAAGCGATACGGTGGTTTTAAGCCTATGAACGCCGTGAACAACGGTCCCGTATACAAACGGCATTCGGCAGACCAATTCCGCGATAATCTGGCGGCTTACCGTGACGCTAAAATCCCGTTTGCACGCAATCACGACGCGGCTTTTTTCAGCGGATACGGCGGTCAGTACAGCGTTGACGTAAGCGCGGTTTTCCCAAATTTCGATGCCGACGTAAACGATCCCGCCTCTTATGATTTTGCCTGTACGGACGAATATATTGCCGTTACTCTTTTGGCGGGCACGGAGACGTTTTACCGTTTGGGAGAGAAAATAGAACACGAGATAAAAAAGCATCACAACTTCCCGCCGAAGGATTATAAAAAATGGGCGGAGATATGCGAGCATATCATACGCCACTATAACGAGGGCTGGGCAAACGGATATCACTATAATATTCGCTATTGGGAAATATGGAACGAGGCTGACCTTGACGGGGACGACAGCAACAACAAGCGCACATGGGGAGGTACCGAAAAGCAGTTTTTCGAGCTTTACGAGGTTGCCGCAAAGCACCTCAAGAACTGTTTTCCAAGCTGTAAAATCGGCGGTCCTGCTTTAGCCGGAAGATTGGATTGGGCAGAACGGTTCCTGGCTTATGTCGCGGAGCATAAAATTCCGATGGATTTCTTTTCGTGGCACCGTTACTGCACAACTCCCGAAAAAATGATTGAGAAGAATCAAAAGGTGCAGGCACTGCTCGACCGATACGGCTTCGGAAACGTTGAGAATATTCTCAATGAATGGAACTATGTCCGCAGTTTTGACGATGATTTCAATTACACCATAAGGCAGATAATAGGACTGAAGGGGGCATCATTTACGCTTTCCTGTATGATTATGGCTCAAAAATCCACAATCGATATGCTTATGTATTACGACGCGCGCCCGTGCGTATTCAACGGCTTATTTTCCTTTTATACGCTTGAAACGCTTAAAGGGTATTATCCTTTTCTGTGGTACGGAATGCTGTACGGCCGTCAGGAGGTGCGGTGTGATGAGCAGGCTGAGCATATCTATGCTCTCAGCGGTGTTGATGAAAACGGTAAGACTTTAACGCTTTTGACTTACTACGATGATGACGATACCGCCGCAGATAAGACCGTAAAGCTGAATTTCGGAAAGAATGCAAGCTATGACGTTTATGCAGTGGATAAAGAGCAC
>CAYVLG010000233.1:0-2036 GCA_964452345.1 uncultured Lachnospiraceae bacterium | reverse complement strand
ATAAATTTATAATTTTAAAGGAGTAAGCTATGAATAAAAAAATAAGAGTGGTCGTTTGGAACGAATTCCGTCACGAAAAAAGACTTGAAGAGGTAAAAACACTTTTTCCCGACGGACTGCACGCGGTCATCAAGAGCTTTCTTGACGAAAACGATGATATGGAGGTAAGACTTGCCGCCCTCGACGACCCCGAAAACGGTTTGCCCGACGAGGTCCTCGAAAATACGGACGTTCTTCTTTGGTGGGGACATATGGCTCACGGTGAGGTGCCCGACGCGCTTGCCGCCAAAATACAAAAGAGAGTATATACGGGAAAAATGGGCTTTATCGCGCTCCACTCCGCTCATCTTTCAAAGCCTTTCCGCGCAATCGTCGGAACGAGCGGAAATCTTTCTTGGGGAAGAGAGCAGAAGGAGATTATGTGGAACCTTATGCCGCAGCACCCGATAAGCGCGGGAATCCCCGATCATTTCATACTTGAGGAAGAGGAGCTTTACTGCGAGCCGTTCTACATTCCCCAGCCCGACGCACTTGTTTTCGGAAGCTGGTACGAGGACGGGTTTATATTCCGTTCGGGCGCGTGCTTCCTCCGCGGAGCGGGAAAAGTATTTTATTTTCAGCCAGGTCACGAGACCTGCCGTTCGTATTTCAATCCCTATGTTCGCCGCATAATCACGAACGCGGTGCGCTGGGCGGCTCCGTCCGAGCTTGGATATGAAATTGCGGATACCTGTCCGCATATAAAAAACAAGGCAACGGATGAATTTAATGCCTAAAAACAACACTGCGATTTTGTGAAAAATATACGAACTTTTTGAGAGTACAACAAAAATATATGATTAGTATTTACAATAACACAAAAATGTGATATAATATAACCGAGGAACAAGATCCTCGGTTATATTTATTGTCAAGGAGGCAACGTATGAAGGTTAATATTATCGGCAGACAAATGAACGTGTGGGACGAAATGAAGCTTATAATCGAAAATAAGCTCGGCAAGCTCTCAAAATATTTTGACGACGAATGCACGGCAACGGTCACGTTAAGCTGTAAGCACGGCAAAAAATGTCTTGAGATTACCATATCCTCGGCGGGAACGCTTTTCAGAAGCGAGGTGCAGGACGAAACCTTCAGAAATGCTCTTGACAGAGCGGTAACGTCGATTGAAAGACAGATACGCAAAAATAAAACACGGTTGGCAAAGAGACTGCGCCAAGGCGCGTTTGACGGCGGAATATTCGACACGGGCGAGGACTTTGAGGAAGAACCCGAATTCAGGATACGGCGCAAGAGCTTTGCGCTCAAGCCGATGTCGGTCGAGGAAGCCATTATGCAGATGAATTTGCTTGAGCACGAATTTTTCGTGTTCAAGGACGATAAAACCGATGACGTATGCGTTGTTTACAAGCGCAGGGACGGAGATTACGGTCTTATCGAAACGCAGAATTAAGAACTTTCCCCTTTTTCTCCTTTCTTTAAACCGCGGGAGGCCGAATTTTCGGCCTCCCGCACCTCTTTTTTACAAAAAAATCGGCATTATTGAAAAATTTACTGTTGCAAAATGCGTCGAAACGTGATAAAATATATTAACCGATATATTTTGGAGGACGCAATGAAATTGACAAAAAGAATTTTGGCGCTTTTTACGGCACTTATTATAGCATTTTCCCTGACATCGTGCTTTGACGATCATTCATCAGGCGGCAACAGCGGCGGCGGTGACGGAGGCGGCGGAGTTGCGGCAAGCAAGAAAGACGATAAAGTTCTCGTCGAGGGCGATATTTCCATACATTTTCTTGAACTCGGCAACAAATATACGGGCGACTGCACGTACATAAAGGCGGGGGATACCGATATACTTATAGACGCGGGCTCCAAGGTTTCGAGTATTTCCACGATAAACGATTATATCTCCGACTACGTAACCGACGGAATTCTTGAATACGTTATAGTTACTCATGCTCACGAGGATCACTATGCGGGTTTTGCAACCAACGAGAAAACGGACAGCATATTCGACCTTTACGAGTGTG
>CAYVLG010000232.1:0-2040 GCA_964452345.1 uncultured Lachnospiraceae bacterium | reverse complement strand
AGCTCTCGGGTGCGTCGAGCATTGTATTCATCGCCATGAGAACTCTGTCCGCAATTACGAGCTTTTTAAAAAATCCCCAAAGTATACGCTGAAGCCCAAAGGTAAACTTTTTTGCGTCGAACTTATGCGGAGCGACAAGCTGTCCGTGAAGCTCTCCGAACCGCGATATGGGTCCCTGAACAAGCTGCGGAAAAAACGAAACGAACAGCGCGAGCTTCGCAATGTTTTTTTCGGGCTCCGCTTTTGCTCTGTAAACGTCGATGAGATATCCCATCGTCTGAAAGGTATAAAAGGATATTCCCATCGGAAGGAGCAGCGAAGGAACCGAAAAACCGTCCTTACCGAACAGCGATAAAATATTATTTACGTTGGAAACCGCAAACGCCGTATATTTCAGCACGGCAAGCGTTCCGAAATTCAGTACAAGACCGAGTACAAGAACGCGCAGACGCTTTTTTTTGGAGCGCGCGCGGTACGTCTTCCTCTCATCCTTCGTCAGCGTATCGCGGCATTCGGCGATGTATTCGTCCTCCCGCCTTTTCATACCGCCGAGGATACGCGATACCGCGTATGCCGTAATGGTCGTAAAAAGAATAAAGGCAAAATATTCAACGCCCGAAAACAGGTAAAATACATAGCTTAATACAAGCAGAGTCACCCACTGACATTTTGATGGCGTCAAAAAGTACGCCGCAAAGGCAATACATAAAAAGGCGATAAAGGTATATGAGGTAAAAAGCATTATTCCTCGTCGAGCCTTTCAATCAGCTTATACAGTGCCTCTGCCGAATTGAAGTTTTCGGGAATTATTTCCTCTGCGGGAACGGTAACTCCGAACTCCGAGGATATTTCCGCAACGATCGACACTATATCGAGAGAGTCGAGTATACCGTCGTCTATAAGTCCGTCAGCGGTTGCAAAATCCACATCGGGGTGAAGCTCGGAAAGCATTTTTATTATTTTTTCCATAATCTCTCCTTATACGTTTGCTTAAATTAAAATTATACGTCAAAACGGCGGTCAGCCGTCGGTTCGCTTGATAAGAGCTCTGCGATCCGTTTTTCCGTTATCGGTAAGCGGCAGTGCGGACAGTCTCTCGATAAACGCGGGGTGCATATACCGCGGCAGACTGTCTGCGACAAATTTTAAAAGTTCGTTTTCGCCGATATCTCCGACGTAAAACAGCGCAATCAGCTTTTTGTCGCCGTTGTAAAGGCACACGGCGCGGGAAACACTTCCGCATTTCATTGCCGCGTTTTCTATTTCTCCGAGCTCGATACGGTGTCCCATATGCTTTATCTGATTATCTCTTCGGCAGACAAATACAAGCTCTCCGTGACTGTTGTATTTTCCTATATCTCCCGTTCTGTATATCAGTTCCCTGTACGCACCGACAAGCGGATTTTGCACAAAAACCTCGTCCGTTCTTTCGGGACTGTTGTAGTACCCCATCGTAACGCAGGTTCCGCGTATGCAAATTTCCCCTTCGTCGGAGCGTTTGTTTTCCCCGTCAAGCAAAATGATATCCGTATTGTCGAACGGTCTGCCTATCGGTATAGGCTCGTTTTCGTCAAGCTCCCTGTCCGCCTTCCAAAAGCAGGACATACCCGTTGCCTCGGTAGGACCGTAAAGGTTATAAAATTCCGCATTCGGCAGTGCCTTTCGCCAAAGGTCGTACTGCCTGCGCGGAAATACCTCGCTTCCGAATGCTACCTTCGTAAGATATTTCGGCGCGTGAGCTTCAAGTGCTCCGAGAGACGATATCTGAACAAGAGCCGAAACCACCCAACAAACCGTATTTATCTTGTACGTATCAAGGTATTCAACAAGCTTGACGGGAAACGAAAACAGCATTTTCGGAACAAAATAAGTCGTTGCTCCCAGCTTCAGCGTCGGCATAAGCTCCTTGAGCGGAGCGTCAAAATACAGGGGCGTTTGATTGGCAAATACCGTATTTTCATCAAAGCCGAGCGCGGAGGTAAGTGCCTCCGTATAGTCTATGACCGAGCGGTGGCAGGCAAGCACGCCCTTCGGCATACC
>CAYVLG010000231.1:0-2048 GCA_964452345.1 uncultured Lachnospiraceae bacterium | reverse complement strand
ATTCAGTGCCTCCACGATGACGCCCGTGTAAGAGGCGGTAAGATTTGCGCGGTCGGGCTCAAGTCCCTTCTGACGCTCTCCGTTTACGTAATTGAGAGCCGCCGTTTTCAAACCGCTGAAGGAAAAATCAAGATTATCTCCCGAAATGGCGGGGGACGGCAGCTTAATGCTTCCTGCCGTTCCTTCATATGCCAGCTTGTCCATTGCCGCGCCGCCCGGATACGGCATACCTATAACACGACCTATTTTGTCGAATGCCTCTCCCGCCGCGTCGTCGCGGGTAGAGCCTATTTCATTAAAATCCGTATAATCCGACACACTGTAAATCGACGTGTGCCCGCCCGAAACGACAAGCGCGGTAAACGGGGGCTCAAGCTCACGGTATTCCAGATACGCCGCCGCTACGTGCGCCTTAACGTGATTTACGGGCACGAGCGGAATTCCGTTTGCAAAGGCAAGAGACTTGGCAAAATTAACCCCCACAAGCAGCGCGCCTATAAGCCCGGGGTGCGACGTGACGGCGATACAGCCGATATCGGACAGTTTCAGCCCCGCCGTATTCAATGCCTCATACGTAATTCCGCTGATTGCCTCTATATGAGCGCGGCTCGCAATTTCAGGCACCACGCCGCCGTAAAGCCGATGCGTTTCTATCTGCGACGCAACGATATTGGATAAAATTCTGCGCTCTCCGCGCTCCATCGAAACAACCGCCGCGCTGGTTTCGTCGCACGAGCTTTCTATTCCCAAAATATACATAATTAAACTATATCCTTTTTCATAATCAACGCGTTTTCCGTCGGCAGTCTGTAAAAGCCTTTTCTTTCTCCGACGCATTCAAAACCGAATGCGGTATAAAGCGATATTGCCGCCGAATTCGAACATCTGACCTCCAAAAACACCGCCGCTATTCCGTTTTCACGCGCATAGTTCAACAGCTCCGAAACTATCGCCCCGCCAAATCCTCGCCTTCTGAAATCGGGATGCACGGCAATATTGGTTATCTGCCCCTCGTCAAGCACGCAGGTCATTCCTCCGTATGCGGCAACACGTCCTTCGGCAAGCACGCAAAAACCGACTCCGCCCTGCTCTGTCAGCATATGCAGGCTGTTTTCCGACCAAGGTTCCGAAAAGCAAAGCCGTTCAAGCTCCGCCGCGTCCCGCAAATGACCGTTAGTCAGTCTGCATGGCTTACACATCGCTTTGATTCAAAGCGTTGTATTCGTCAACGTATTCGGAGAGAACGTCGCCGACCGCAACGCATTTGTCCTCAAATCGGTTAAAAATAAATTTCCGTCCGTAATTTATCTGCTCTCCGCCGTCTCCGGTGACGATATAGTCCTCGTTAAGTTCTATATAATTCAGTACATAATAAATTCCGACAGACGTATCGGCAAACTTCAGACGCCAATTTATGTCGAGCATGGTATCGGTATAATTAGGCTTGCGTATGGTTTCCCCATTGCAATAAGACGATACAAGAGCGGATATCATCTCGCTGTCCGTGATTTTGACAAGCTCCGACGCGTCCATAGTAACCGAGACGTAGGACAGCTCCATTTCATCAAGTGCGGGAAGAGTTACGTCGGAGGCGTAAAAAACGGTGCCAGTCGACTCGCAAAGCCACTTTTCGGGAGCGGCTCCGACTATTTCGTATATTTCCGCACTTCCGATTTTACCGTAAAGCTCATCGCCGATTTCTATCGGCTCATAGCAGGCGGGCGCGTCTATATATGCAACGTCGGTTTTCTTGTCGACATACTGACCCTCGGCATTTACTCCGAATTTATTTTCCGACGAACAGCCTGCGGCAGCAAGCATTACCGCGCAGACAACCGCCGACGATATTATTTTTTTCACAATAGATTTTTTCATATTTTCTTTTCCAATCAATAACCGAAAACTCCGCTCAAGGAGTCATCGTTTTCTATCCAATCGGCAACGTCTATCACACGGTAAGAATCCCTCGTGTCTCTTACGACAACGGTTGAAATTCCCGCGTTTATTATTTGCCTTTTACACATCATACAGCTGCTGGTACCCGCATA
>CAYVLG010000230.1:0-2064 GCA_964452345.1 uncultured Lachnospiraceae bacterium | reverse complement strand
TTTTCATACCCCATTCCGCCGCCTTGGCATTCATAATTTCAACAAAACCGCCGACGCTTCCGCCGCATATAACGGCAAGTGCCGACGCTGCGTCGTTGCCGCAGCCGCAAATCGCGCCGTATAAAAGCTCCTCAAGCGTCACGGACATTCCCGCCGTGAGCTTTACGTTGTAGCCCTGAACGCCGTCCAGCATTTCCTCCGTTACCGTAACGCGTTCGTCAAGCCTGTCGGAAAGCTGTTCGCAGGCGATAAGTCCCGTCATCATTTTTACCGCGCTTCCGGGGAAGATTTTTTCCTGCATATTTTTGCTTAAAATATTTTTTTCCGCGTTTACGTTGTAAAGACACACGGCGTTCGCGCGCGATACGTCGGGCGCCGTGCCGCCGTCGGCATATACGAAAACGCCGAACAGGGAAAATATGGCTGTTAACGATAAAATAAACGATAAAATTTTTAAACGGATATTCATTTGCATATCCTTTGATTTTTATTTTTCTATTCCGAGATAGCTTCTGATAAGCTCTTCAAGCAGATCGTCGCGGTTGACGTGCGCGATTTTTCCTCTTGCGTTTTTCCAATCCGTGATATGCACGGGGTCCTCCGAAAGAATGTAGCCTGCAATTTGCTTTGTGGGATTATATCCCTTTTCGCAGAGAGCGGAATATATCTCCTCAAGCGTTTTTTTCATATCCGAGGAATTAGAATTCATACGTGACCTCCGAACCGATTTTATATATTGATTTTTGACAGTCTTTGGGAAATTGTCGCGGCAATGCAGATTTTTATAACGTCGGGGATTATAAACGGTATCACGCAGGAAAAAAATATCCTTGAGATACCGACGGTGCCCGAGGCGTATACGAAATAAAACCACAGACTGCCGAAAATATAGACTGTGACAAGCGCCGCGAGCATTATAAGTATGCGCGGAAAAATGCTTTTCCTATTCCTTATTGCAAAAATACGCATAATGACGGGTACGAAAAGGAAGCCTATAAGATAACCGCCCGTCGGACCCAACAGAGCAGTCGGACCTGCCGCAAATCCCGAAAAAACGGGAATGCCGCACAAGCCGATAAGAATATAAACAATTACGGATAATATGCTCTGCCTAAAGTCGAAAACGGAGCATACGGTAAATACCGCGAGCGTCTGAAGCGTAAAATTTACCGCAAACGGAATGCTTATCCACGCCGAAACCGAAATTATCGCCGCGTTTGCGGCTATGACCGCCATATCCTTTACGTGATTTCTTTTTTGTTTTTCTATGAACATTTAAACCTCTTTTTTCTCATTATTTAATAGTATAACACCCGCAATGTGATTTTTCTACAAACTAATTGTTAATTTTTATATTTTAAGGTTAAAAAAATTTCTTAATCTCTTGATTTTTGCGGATATATAGTGTATAATGTTCTCGAAATAATTTTAGAAGGAGATAACACAATGTTGGTATCAGCAAAAGAAATGCTTCAAAAAGCAAAAGCAGGCAAATATGCCGTCGGACAGTTTAACATCAATAATCTTGAGTGGACAAAGGCAATACTTCTCACCGCACAGGAAATGAACTCTCCCGTTATTCTCGGCGTATCCGAGGGCGCGGGCAAGTACATGGCGGGATATAAGACCGTTGTCGGAATGGTAAACGGAATGATCGAGGGTCTCGGCATAACCGTTCCCGTTGCGCTCCATTTGGATCACGGCTCCTATGAAGGCTGCTACAAGTGCATTGAAGCAGGCTTTTCTTCCGTAATGTTCGACGGATCTCATTATCCGATCGACGAGAACGTTGCAAAGACAAAGGAGCTTGTCAAGGTATGTAACGAAAAGGGACTTTCCCTCGAGGCAGAGGTAGGAGCTATCGGAGGCGAAGAGGACGGAGTCGTCGGAGCAGGTGAATGCGCCGATCCCGAGGAATGCAAGATGATTGCCGATCTCGGAGTTACGATGCTTGCGGCAGGTATAGGAAACATTCACGGTAAGTATCCCGCAAATTGGAAGGGACTTTCCTTTGAAACACTTGACGCCGTACAGCAAAAGACGGGAGCTATGCCTCTCGTGCTT
>CAYVLG010000229.1:0-2065 GCA_964452345.1 uncultured Lachnospiraceae bacterium | reverse complement strand
TCGAAACAGACAATAACGATAAAACAGACGGAGAATAAAAGTGAAAAAAGAAGTAATTGTAAGCGCAAAGACAATTGACGACGCAATTGCCAAAGCAGTTATCGAATTGGGCGCGCCCGACGCCGAAAAGATTGAGTACACCGTACTCGAAGAGCCGAAAAAGGGCTTATTCGGAATCGGTGCTCAGGACGCAAAAATATCCGCCGTCTATACGGTAGGCGGAGAGCAGAGAGCGCTTGAGTTTATCGAGACGCTTCTCAAGGATATGAATATAGAAGCTTCCGTAGAAATGACGGACGGCGAAAACGGCGATAAAATCATATCGGTTAACGGCGAGGCCGCTTCGGTTCTCATCGGACACCACGGCGACACGCTGGATTCTCTCCAGTACCTTGCAAACCTCGCCGCAAACAAGCGCGTCGACGGCAAAAAGGAGCCTTACGTAAGAATATCGGTTGACGTGGAGGGCTACCGCGCAAAGCGCGAGGAAACGCTCCGCGCACTTGCAAGACGTATGGCGGCAAAGGTACAGAAATACAAGAAGAGCGTTATGCTCGAGCCGATGAATCCTTACGAAAGAAGAATAATTCATTCCGAGATTCAGGGAATTAAGGGTGTTTCGACCAACTCAATCGGTTCCGAAAACAACAGAAAAATAGTCATCTTCCTGGAAACGGACAGCGCAGAATAAAGCAAAATATGCACCGCAAAAGCAAGCTTTTGCGGTGCATATTTTAATTATCAAACACCCTTGGCGTTCATCTTAAGATATTCGTTTATAAACTCGTCAATTTCACCGTCCATAACCGCGGTGATATTTCCGTCCTCGTGACCGGTTCTCGTGTCCTTTGCCAGCGTGTACGGCATAAATACGTAGGAGCATATCTGTGAGCCCCACTCGATATTCGTCTTGTTGCCCTGAATATCCTCTATCGTATCCAAACGCTCGCGGAGCTTTATTTCCATAAGCTTTGCCTTTAGCATTTTCATTGCCGTTTCCTTGTTCTGAAGCTGTGAACGCTCCGTCTGACAGCCGACGACAATGCCCGTGGGCTTATGCAGAATTCGTATTGCGGAGTCGGTCTTGTTGATATGCTGACCGCCCGCACCGCTCGAACGGTGAGCCGTAACCTCGATGTCCTCGTCGCGAATCTCGACCTTATCTATGTTGTCAAACTCGGGCATTACCTCGATTGAGGCAAATGAAGTCTGTCTGCGTCCCGCCGCGTCGAACGGGGACACACGGACAAGACGGTGAACGCCGTTTTCCGCCTTGAGATATCCGTATGCGTTAAGTCCTTCAACCATAATCGTTGCGCTCTTAATGCCCGCGGCGTCTCCGTCAAGCCAATCTATCAGCTTGTACTTGTAGCCCTTTCGCTCCGCCCAGCGTGTTATCATACGGTAAAGCATCTGCGCCCAATCCTGCGCCTCGGTTCCGCCCGCGCCGGGGTGGAAAGAAACGATGGCATTGTTTTTATCGTATTCACCCGAAAGAAGTATCTCAATTCGCTTATCCTCCGCGGACTTGGCAATTGCGGCAAGCTCGCTCTGTATTTCCTCGACATAGCCCTCCTCGTTTTCCTCGATAGCCATTTCCGCCAGCGTTATTGCGTCCTCAAGACGCGCCGACAGTGCCTCGTAGCTCTCTATCGTATCCTTTGTCTGCTTTATCTTCTGGAGAACTTTGGAGGAAACCTCCTGATTCGACCAAAAATCGGGATCAAGCGTCTTTGCGTCAAGCTCCGCCGCGGTTTCCCGAAGCTCGCTTATGCGAAGCGCGGAGCCGAGATCGGCAATATCCGCCCTCATCGCGATAAGCTTGTATTTTGCGTCTTCCAATGCTATTATCATATAAATCTCCCGTTAAACATAATAATCTATTTTATATTATAACATAAAACGCTCAAAAAATCAATACCTCCTGCGAATATTCCCGCCTATAAATCTCCGAAAGTAAAAAGCAAATTCCGCAAATAAACTGCGGAATTTGCTTTTTACATCAACCTTTCAGGTCACTGCATATTCTTTCAAGACGCGCGGTAACATCAGAGTCGCCGTCGGT
>CAYVLG010000228.1:0-2111 GCA_964452345.1 uncultured Lachnospiraceae bacterium | reverse complement strand
CCGAGCGTCTGCTTGATATAAACCCTGAGCTTGAAATTCAGACTCGCCGGGATTTTGTTCTGCCCGACAATATAGATACCTTTGACTTTGAAAACTTCGATTACGTTGTCGATGCCATAGATACCGTATCTGCAAAGCTTGCCATAGTTGAACGCTGTAACGCTGCGGGAACGCCAATTATCAGCTCAATGGGTACGGGAAACAAGCAAGAGCCCACAGCCCTTAAAGTGACAGACATATCAAAAACCACTACCTGTCCTCTTGCACGGGTTATGCGCCGTGAGCTAAAAAAACGCGGCATTTCTCATCTGCGTGTGGTATATTCGGAGGAAGAGGCTCTCACGCCGCTTGAGCGTATCACAACTGAAGGCGGCAAGACAGTACCCGGAAGCCTCGCCTTTGTGCCGTCGGTCGCAGGTCTTATTGCCGCAGGTGAAGCAGTAAAATATATAGTATCAAGGGAGAAGCATATCGATGGCTAAGCAAAAATGGAAGGGCGGTGCCCTTTTGGCACCAGTTCCGCCCGCAATGGTAAGCTGCGGTGACGACGCTGACGGAAGCGCCAATATTATAACTATCGCGTGGACGGGCATCATCAACACGATCCCGCCAAAGACCTATATATCGGTACGCCCCTCCCGCCATTCGTATAAGCTCATAAAGGAGAGCGGCGAGTTTGCAATAAATCTCACCACGACCTCGCTTGTGCGCTCCGCAGACTACTGCGGAATATATACCGGCGCAAAAGTTAATAAATTTGAAAAATGCAATCTTCACAAGGAGGCGGCAAGCGAAATCTCCTGCCCGCTTATTGCAGAAAGTCCGCTATCGCTCGAGTGTCGTGTCACGGATATTATCGAGCTTGGCTCTCACCATATGTTCCTTGCCGATATAGTCGCTGTCGACGTCGACGACTCACTTCTCAGCTCCGACGGCAAGCTGTGCCTAGAAAAAGCAAAGCTTGCGGCATTTTCGCACGGTGAATATTTCGCCCTTGGCGAAAAGCTCGGATATTTCGGATTTTCGGTCAAGAAAAAGAAAAAACACCGTCCGCAAAAATCGGGCGACGGGTCTTCCAAATAATTCAATTGTTGTGCAAAACAACGAAATTCAACTATTTTTCAAAAAGCACTTGACAAGCAATTTCAAAAGTTTTCCACAGGATATTATGAAAAACCGACTTTAAATCCCCTTGATTTTAAAGGTTTTCCACACTTTCCACAGAGTTTTCCACAGTTTTGCACTTTTCCACAAGTTAAAAACGTGTAAAATCTTGCTAAAATAAAGTTTGGCAAAAGTCACAAAATCCATTTGTTTTATGTGTTTTTGCCTGCTTTTATTACATTTAAAGCCATTCAGATCTTATTTTTTGAATTTGCCTGACGATATTTTGCCTTACTTTAAGAAAATTTATTGTAATATCGGTTCTAAAGTGTTATAATTATAGTATACGGACGTTCAGAGGTTTTTGTGAGATATATTGTACCCGAAGATGAGCATGGAAAGACGGTCAAGGAAATTCTGCTTGGCAGTATCGGAATATCGGTATCCTTTCTGCGACATTTAAAATTTATCGAAAACGGAATAATGCTCAACGGTGACAAGGCTACTGTTCGCGCAATAGTAAATCGGGGTGACGTTCTCACGCTTGCTACCGAAAACGAGCGCATAGGCTCACGGCTCACGCCGACCGAAATAGCACTTGACGTAATTTATGAGGATGATTACCTTGTGGTTCCCTCGAAGCCCCCGAATATGCCCACTCACCCGTCGCACAATCATCACGGAGACACGCTTGCAGATGCGCTTGCATATCGCTATGCAGACCGAGACGAACCCTTCGTTTTTCGCCCCGTAAACCGCCTTGACAGGAACACAAGCGGTCTTACGCTGATCGCTAAAAGCCGCATAAGTGCGGCGCGCCTGTCAGAGTCGATGCGAAACGGGCTTATAAAAAAGCAATACGCGGCTATTCTTGACGGCGTTTTGCAAAAATCCTCGGGTAGCATCGAGACCTATATACGCCGCACTTCGGAGAGTATAATCGTTCGCGAGGTATGTGCCGAGCGTGACGGCGGCGACTATGCGCTAACTCACTACGTAACGCTTGC
>CAYVLG010000227.1:0-2118 GCA_964452345.1 uncultured Lachnospiraceae bacterium | reverse complement strand
GTGACTCCAATGATGGAGCAATACTTTGAAGTAAAAAATCAATACAAAGTCTATTTGCTTTTTTACCGTCTCGGTGATTTTTACGAGATGTTTTTTGACGATGCCGTAATTGCTTCACGCGAGCTTGAATTGACACTCACGGGAAGAGACTGCGGAGAAGCGGAACGTGCGCCGATGTGCGGTGTTCCGTTTCACAGCTCCGAGGGATATATCGGCAGACTTATAGAAAAAGGCTATAAGGTTGCTATTTGTGAGCAAACGGAGGATCCTGCGCTTGCAAAAGGGCTTGTCCGCCGTGAGGTTGTCAGGGTAGTAACTCCCGGAACGCTGATAGAAACCAATCTTCTTTCCGAAAAGAAAAATAATTATCTGTGCTCCGTATACATATCGGAATTTGAATGCGGAGTTGCATTTGCCGATATTTCTACGGCTCAAATATTTGCAACAGCGTTTAACGGAGAAGGCATTGAAACGCGCTTGAAAAATGAACTTGGAACATACGCGCCGCGCGAGGTTGTTACCAATCTTTCCACTCAAAAGCTCGGAGAAGTATCCGAATTTATAAAAGGCCGTATCGGGGCAATGCTGACAGATAACCGACCTACACAATTCGAGCTGTCAGAATCCTTGAGAGCGGTAAAAGCGCAGTTTGGAGCGGCTCTAAAGGATTCGGATGTTGAAAATAAACCTCTCATATGTGCATTGGGCGGGCTTCTTGCATATATTTCCGAAACACAAAAAACAGATATATCATATATTAAAGAACTGAATATATATTCAGACGGTCAGTACATGGAAATGGATATAAACACCCGCCGTAACCTTGAGTTGACCGAAACCCTGAGAACCAAAGAAAAAAAGGGGTCCTTACTTTGGTCACTTGATAAAACCAAGTCTGCCGCGGGTGCAAGGCTTTTGCGGCAGTGGGTTGAGCATCCGCTGTTATCGACGGGAGCAATACGTTCGAGACAAAATGCCGTCGAGGAGCTTTTTAATAACTATATTTTCAGAGAAGAAACAGGTGCCTTGATGGACAACGTGCTTGACCTTGAAAGGCTTGTTACAAAAATTGTTTACGGTACCGCAAACGGCAAGGATTTACGTGCGGTTTCTTCAACAATATCGATTATACCTGAAATTAAGGAGCTTTTGCAAAACTGCAAATCAGATGAATTAATTCGTTTAAATGCCGAGCTTGATACCCTTGAAGATATTTGCGGAAAAATTAATTCTGCCATATGTGAAAATCCTCCGTTCTCCATACGTGAAGGAGGAATTATTTCCGAGGGTTATAATGCCGACGTTGATAATTTCCGTATGATAATGAAGGACGGAAAGGGGTATATTGAAAAAATAGCCGAGGAAGAACGCGAAAAAACAAGCATAAAAACCTTGAAAATATCATATAATAATGTTTTCGGATATTATATAGAGGTAACGAAGTCGCTCATTTCTCAAGTCCCTGACAGATATATACGTAAGCAAACGTTATCAAACTGCGAAAGATATATCACGGATGAGTTAAAAAATATGGAAGCAACGATACTCGGCGCCGCAGATAAGGTATGCTCGCTTGAGTATGAGCTGTTTTGCGACGTAAGAAATTTTGTTGCGGAAAATTCATACCGTATACAAAAGGTTGCGTCGCTTTTGGCAAAGCTTGACGCATATTACAGCTTGGCAACCGTTGCGGCAAAGAACGGATATGTCCGCCCGGAGGTGGATTCTACCGATGAAATAAACATTAAAGACGGCAGACACCCGGTTGTTGAACAGTTTGTTAAGGATACGTATTTTGTACCTAATGATGCGCGGCTTGATACCTCATCTAATAGGCTTATGCTTATAACGGGGCCGAATATGGCGGGAAAATCGACGTATATGAGGCAGGTTGCCATAATTACGCTTATGGCTCAAATAGGCTCTTTTGTTCCGGCGCGTGAAGCCAATATCGGAATTGTCGATAAACTTTTTACACGTGTAGGGGCTTCGGACGATTTGGCGTCCGGGCAGTCGACGTTTATGCTTGAAATGAACGAGGTTGCTTATATACTCAAAAACGCAACACGTAAAAGTCTTATTATATACGACGAGGTCGGCAGAGGAACTTCGACTTTT
>CAYVLG010000226.1:0-2136 GCA_964452345.1 uncultured Lachnospiraceae bacterium | reverse complement strand
AGAAAAACTTCAAAAAATCAGAGAAGAAGCATTATCGGCTATTAATGCCGACAATGCCGATTTGGAACAAATCAGGATTAAATATCTCGGTAAAAAAGGCGAGCTTACGGGAGTGTTACGCGGTATGGGTACTCTTTCCGCCGAGGAAAGACCGATCATCGGTCAGCTCGCAAATGACGTGCGTAATGAAATAGAGTGTGCACTTAAGAAAAAAAGCGAAGCACAAAAAGATGCCGAGCTTGAAAGAAAACTTGCTTCGGAAAAAATAGACATTACTATGCCTTCAAACGTATCCGCTCCCGGTAAGCTTCATCCCCTAACACAGGTTCAAAGAACGATAGAAGATATATTTATAGGCATGGGCTTTTCTATTGCGGAAGGTCCTGAGGTTGAATATGATTACTATAACTTTCAGGCATTAAATATTCCCGAAAATCACCCCGCACGTGATACCCAGGACACATTTTATATAACAGATAATATATTGCTCCGTTCTCAAACCTCATCAGTTCAGGCAAGAGTTATGGAAAATCAAAAACCGCCCATTCGAGTTATTTCTCCCGGACGTGTTTACAGATCTGACGCCGTAGACGCTACCCATTCCCCGCTCTTCCATCAGGTTGAAGGTCTTGTAGTCGACAAAGGAATTACCATGGGGGACCTCAAGGGTATGCTCGAAACATTTGCAAAAACACTTTTCGGTAACGATACATTGCTTCGCTTCCGACCGCACCATTTTCCGTTCACAGAACCTTCCGCCGAGGTAGACGTATCTTGCTTCGTTTGCGGAGGAAAAGGATGCCGTGTATGTAAAAGCGAAGGCTGGATTGAAATACTCGGCGCAGGTATGGTGCACCCGTTCGTACTTTCAAATTGCGGCATAGACCCTAACGTTTACAGCGGTTTTGCTTTCGGTATGGGTATTGAAAGGATTGCGATGAAATACTACGGCATCGACGATATGCGCCTGCTTTATGAAAACGATATGCGTTTTCTCAAGCAATTTTAATAAAAAGAAAGGTATGGTCATATAAAATGAATTTATCAAAAAATTGGCTTTCCGATTTTGTCGACGTCACCGACGTATCCACAAAGGATTACTGCGACAGAATGACGGACACAGGCTCAAAGGTTGAATGCTTCGAGGAGCTTGGAACAGATATTGAAAATGTTGTCGTTGCAAAAATACTAAAAATAACTCCTCACGAAAACAGCAACCATCTTCAGATATGTCAGGTTGATATCGGAAAAGAAACCGTACAAATAGTCACGGGAGCTCAAAATATATTTGAAGGTGCAGTAGTTCCCGCCGCAATTCCGACTGCTCACCTTCCCGGAAATATAACAATAAAGCCGGGAAAGCTCCGCGGAGTCGAATCCAATGGTATGCTCTGCTCTATGGGCGAGCTTGGTCTGACAGAGCACGATATGCCGGGCAAAGAACCGAACGGAATACTTATTCTCGATAATGAATATGAAAATAAGCTTGGTATGGATATCCGAGACGCACTTATGCTCCGCGATACCGTGGTTGAATTTGAAATAACCTCTAACCGCCCCGACTGCTTATCTGTTATCGGCTTGGCACGCGAGAGTGCGGTATCATTTGAAAAAGAGCTCAAGCTTCATACTCCCAAGGTAAACTGTGCAAACGACGGAGACAAAATTAATAATTATCTTTCCGTTTCCATTGATGCCCCCGAGCTTTGCCAACGATATATGGCAAGAGTTGTCAAGAACGTCAAAATTCAACCTTCCCCGCTGTGGTTGCGTATGAGACTTCGCGCAAGCGGAGTTCGTCCGATAAACAACATTGTAGATATAACAAATTACGTAATGCTTGAATACGGTCAGCCTATGCACGCATTCGACTACAGCTGCATTGACGGCTCGTCAATAATAGTTCGCCGTGCCAATGACGGAGAAGCTTTTACATCACTTGACGATCAAGAGCATATTCTCGACAGCTCAATGCTCGTAATTGCCGACAGTAAAAAAGCTGTGGCACTTGCAGGAGTTATGGGCGGGGCAAACAGCGAAATAAAGGATACTACAACAACCGTCGTATTTGAATCTGCCTGCTTCATTGGTACTTCTGTACGCGTTACCGCAAAGAAAAACGGTATGAGAACAGAA
>CAYVLG010000225.1:0-2191 GCA_964452345.1 uncultured Lachnospiraceae bacterium | reverse complement strand
AGAGAGTGCAGGTAATAACCGAGGCGCTGCCGCACATAAAGAAATATTATAATAAAATTATTGTTGTAAAATATGGCGGCAACGCAATGATCAACGAAGCACTCAAAGAAGCGGTTATGGAGGATCTTGTACTGCTGGCATTGATTGGTATAAAGGTTGTTTTGGTACACGGCGGCGGTCCCGAGATAACGGATATGCTTACAAAGGTTGGCAAAAAAAGCGAGTTTGTTGATGGATTGCGTGTAACCGATAAAGAAACTATTGACATCGTACAGATGATATTGGCAGGTAAGGTCAACAAAAACCTTGTGAATATCATTGAATGCAAGGGCGGAAAGGCGATAGGTCTGTGCGGAGTTGACGGACATATGATTGAGGCCAAAAAGCTTGACGAAAGACTTGGATATGTCGGCGAAATTACAAACGTAAATGTTCAGCCGATACTTGACGTTATAGACAAAGGATATATTCCGGTAATATCAACCGTTGGCTGCGACAGAGAAGAAAATACGTATAATATCAATGCCGATACCGCCGCCGCAAAAATTGCGGGAGAGCTTCAGGCCGAAGCCTTGATATCAATGACTGATATTGCGGGAATACTTCGCGATAAAGATGACCCGTCAACATTAATTTCAAAGATATATGTAAGTGATGCTCCGAGGCTTATGAAAGACGGAACAATCAGCGGAGGAATGATTCCGAAGGTTAAATGCTGTATAGAATCCATTAGACGCGGTGTTAAAAAAGTATTTATAATAGACGGTCGTGTTCCTCATTCAATACTTATGGAAACACTTACTGACGAAGGTATGGGAACAATGTTTGTTTCGGGAAACAAATATCCCAAATAATTACGGTGCAAAATATGAATATAAAAGAATTAGATAATCAATATATCGCTTCTACATATGCAAGATTTCCGATATGTATAACATCCGGAAAAGGTTCATTGATTTACGACGACGAAGGAAAAGAATACATAGATCTTGGTACGGGAATAGCCGTTAACAGCTTTGGTATCGCCGACAGAGAATGGACAGACGCGGTAAACGCACAACTATGCAAATTACAGCATACGTCGAATCTTTTTTACAGCGAGCCGTGTGCGCTTTTGGCGGAACAGCTTTGTACAAGAACGGATATGAAAAAAGTATTTTTTTCAAATTCGGGAGCCGAAGCAAATGAATGTGCAATCAAGACGGCAAGAAAATACGGTGAATTAAAAAAAGGAAGCGGCTATACAACGATAATTACGCTAAAGGACAGCTTTCACGGTCGGACGGTAACGACGCTTGCCGCTACGGGACAGGATGTCTTTCACAAGGATTTTTTACCTTTGACAGAAGGATTTGTTTATGCAGCCGCAAACAGTAAAGAAGACGTTATTCGCCTATCGGAGGAAAATAAGTGCTGTGCCGTTATGTTTGAGGTTGTGCAGGGCGAAGGCGGAGTACTTCCGCTCGATCCAAGCTTTCTGACGTGGCTTGAAAAATATGCTCAAGAAAAAGGTTTACTGCTTATTGCCGATGAAGTTCAGACAGGAAACGGTCGAACGGGAATGCTTTACGGATATATGAATTTCGGTATAACCCCCGATATTGTATCGACGGCAAAGGGCTTGGGAGGAGGCCTTCCGATCGGAGCAACAATGCTGGGCGCAAAGGTTGAAAATATACTTGGCATCGGAATGCATGGTTCAACCTTCGGAGGAAATCCCGTCTGCTGTGCAGGTGCTTTGAATATTATTTCAAGAATAGACGATAAGCTCCTTGAAGGTGTTCGTAAAAAAAGTATGTATATTTTTAAAGAGCTTGAGAATTCCAAAGGTATAAAAAGCGTTACCGGGCTTGGTCTTATGATAGGCATAGAAACCGAGAGACCTGCAGGTGAAATTATAGATGAATGCAGAAGCAACGGAGTTCTTGTGATCAAAGCCAAGCAAAAAATACGACTTCTGCCCGCATTGAATATAGACGACAATTTGCTGAAAAAAGCAATTGAAATATTAAAGGAGGCTTGCGCCAAATGAAACATCTTTTAAAGCTTATGGATCTTTCGGAAAATGAGATTATAGAAATTCTCAATACTGCCGACCAGCTGAAATACGAAAAGAAAAACGGAATTACACATCATATTCTTAAGGGAAAAACTCTTGGTATGATATTTGAAAAATCCTCTACACGTACCC
>CAYVLG010000224.1:0-2211 GCA_964452345.1 uncultured Lachnospiraceae bacterium | reverse complement strand
CGGAAATATATTCGCCCCAGTTGTATACATTGAGGGTGACGGTCTTCTGCGAGAGAACCGCAAACGCAGTAATGCAGGTCAAAAGCACCGCGGCGGCGCAGACAACCGCAATCAGCCTTCCGAGATGGCGGGGCTTGCGCCTGTTGTCTCTTCTTATAATTATCGAAGGTGCGTCCTCGGTTTTGCTCTTTCTCGCCTTGTTTGCGCGCTTTATCGCGTCGAGACGTTTCTTTTCCGCGCGTCTTTTCTTTGCCTCAAGTCTTTCGTAGGAGGAGCGTTCGCGGTTGGATATCAGAAGCATTATCAGAATAACCGCGAAAATCAGCGTGGAAAGCGCGTAGATTGTCGGCTTGACGGACTTTTTTGTCATGCTGTATATGAGTATCGGCAGGGTCTGGAAGTCCGTGCCCGACGTAAAATAGCTTATTACAAAATCGTCGAGCGAGAGCGTGAAGGACATTATAAGTCCCGTTATCACTCCGGGCATTATTGCGGGGAGCTGTACCTTGAAGAAAGCTTGAAACGGCGTACAGCCGAGGTCGAGTGCCGCCTCGGGCAATGCCTTCGGCATCTGCTTGAATTTTGGGAGCACGTTGAGAATGACGTAGGGCAGGGCAAAGGTCACGTGGGCTATAAGCATAGTCCAGAAATTGAGCTTTGTAGTGAGCCCGAGCATTCCGCCGACGAAAACAAACAGGAACATCATCGATATACCCGTGATTATCTCGGGATTCATTATCGGAATGTTCGTTACCGTCATCAGGGACTGCCGTACATGCCTGTTTTTCATATGATGTATTCCGAATGCGGCTGAGGTGCCTATGACCGTTGCGATGACCGATGAGACGACCGCCAGCAAAAGGGAATTTTTCAGCGCGTTGAGAATTTCGCTGTTTTTGAAAAGTTCCGCATACCATTTCAGCGAAAAGCCCGTGAATACGGCGGTGCTTTTGCCTTCATTGAAGGAGAAAACTATCATTACCGCAATGGGGGCGAAAAGCAGAAATAGGATAAGACCGATATAAAATCTCGAAAATTTCTTCATATCATCATACCTCCGCCGTTTTCACTGCCGTCCGTGTAATGATTGACAATCGCAAGACCTACGATAAGGATAACCATAAGTACAAAGGAGAGCGACGCCGTCATATTGTAGTTTGCGGCGGTGTACTGCTGTTCTATAACGTCGCCGATGAGCATGGTATCGGCTCCGCCGAGCTTTTGAGAAATGTAAAACGTACTTATTGAAGGTACGAATACCATCGTAATACCCGATATTACGCCCGAAAGGCTTAACGGAAATATGACCTTGCGCAGGGTAGTGAAGCCGTTGCAGCCGAGGTCGGACGCCGCTTCGATGAGACGGTGATCCATTTTTGCCATTACCGAATATATCGGAAGTATCATATAAGGAAGATAATCGTAAACCATTCCGACGACAACCGCCGTTTCGGTGCCGAGAATATGTATGGGTCCTATGCCGAATTTACCGAGGAACGAGTTTATTATTCCCGTGTCCTGAAGCAGTGTCATCAGCGCGTAGGTTCTTATGAGAAAATTCATCCACATCGGAAGCATTATAAGTATCATAAGAAGACGCTGTGTTTTCGGCTTGCAGGCCGTCATAAAATAAGCTATCGGATATCCCAGCAAAAGACAGATCGCGGTAGCGATAAGCGCAAGCTTTACGGATTTCCAGAAAACGAGAAGATAATCCTTTGTGAAGAAGGCGGCTATATTCGCCGCGGTAAAGCTGCCCGTGGAAACGTCCGTAAACGCGTAATAAGCCACAAATATAAGAGGAACGATTATAAACAGCACCGACCAGACGATATGCGGCGCGGCGGCATATCTCTGAAGCAGAGAGCCGTTTCTTTTGACCTTGACGCGCGTACCTGTCATTCCTCAACCTCCTCCGTAACGTCGGAAAGGTGCTCCATTTCGTCCGAGAAGGTGGAATAGTCTCCGAACATATCGGAGTATTCGGATTTTTTCATAATGTGAATGGCGTCGGGCTCTATGTAAACGCCTATCAGCGAATCGGGAGCGACGTAGTCGGTAGTCTGTATCATCCATTTGAAGCCGTCGATATCTACTATTATTTCATAATGAACGCCCTTGAACGTTACCGAGGTAACAAGTCCCGAGAGCATACCCTTTTCGACGGGAACGACGTCCACGTCCTCGGGGCGCACGACAACGTCGACGGGC
>CAYVLG010000223.1:0-2231 GCA_964452345.1 uncultured Lachnospiraceae bacterium | reverse complement strand
CATGTCGGAATGGAGGATAAGCTGGAAGGACGTATCGACTTTATCGCAGGTATCAACCATATGGCATGGCTTTTGAAGATTACGGACAAGGACGGCAACGACCTGTACCCCGAGATACGCCGCCGTGCAAAAGAGAAGAATGCGACGGAGAAGCACGACGATATGGTACGTTTCGACTATATCGACAAGCTCGGCTATTACTGCACCGAGAGCAGCGAGCACAATTCGGAATACAATCCGTTCTATATCAAGGCGGGACGTGACGACCTCATAGAAAAATTCAATATTCCGCTTGACGAATACCCCCGCCGCTGTGTACATCAGATTGAAAGCTGGAAGAGACATTATGAGGAGCTGATTGACGGCGGCAATATAACGCACGAGCGTTCCCGCGAATACGGCTCGAGAATTATGGAGGCAATGATAACGGATACTCCCTACAATATAGGAGGCAACGTTCTCAACAACGGTCTTATAACCAACCTTCCTAAAAATGCCTGCGTAGAAGTACCGTGTCTTGTTGACGCAAACGGCATAACGCCGACTTACGTAGGAGACCTTCCGACACAGCTTGCCGCAATGAATTCTTCCAATGTATATCCTCAGATGCTTACCGTCGAGGCGGCTCATACGGGCAGTATCGAAACGCTGTATCAGGCGGCTATGATGGATCCGCACACGGGAGCACAGCTTTCCACCGATGAAATAGTTGCACTTTGCAACGACCTCGTCAAGGCTCATACCGAGGCAGGTTATCCCATATTCTGATAGGGGACGCAGGGGATGCGTTCGTGGACGCGATGTCGCTTTTTGAAAAAAAGTTCCGCAAAAACTTCCTGAGAATTAATTAATATACAGCAAGAAAATAAAGTGCGGAGAGCAGGTTTGATTGGAATTTTTCCGATAAACAGGCTCTCCGTTTTTTATATTTAATTATTTGTTCGTGCAGTAAGTGGGATTTCGCACTCTGCGGAGTGCGCTTGAGGCTCCGCCTCAAACTCCCTTCTCACGCAAGGAGAGTTCCGCACTCTGCGGAGTGCGGCAAGGCTACGCTAAAAACTTTAAAAGGGCAAAACTCGTAACGTAACAGTTAAAACAATCACATTTTCCACTCTCATTAAGGGGGTTGCCCTATAAAAAATTTTTCAGGAAGTTTTTTGCGCGCTTTTTTTCAAAAAAGCGCAAACGCGTCCCCGAAAACAATCACGTTTTCCACTCTCATTAAGGGTTTTGCCATAAAAAATAATTTTTTGAAAGTTTTTTGGCTCCACCTTTTTTTCAAAAAAGGTGGACGCGTCCCCACGCGTTCCCAAAAAGGTATTGACATTTTGTGTCGATTGCGGTATAATATATAAGCAATATAACGGACAGTTCGTAACCATCCTGTCCCAAAACAAAACTATGGGCAAGGCGGAGAGCTCCGCCGAGCGCCATACGGCGCTTTTTTTGTTGCCCTTGAAGAAAGAAGGCAAGAATTACGGTAAGATACGGAATAATAACCGAAAAAAATCCCAGAGAAATACTTTTGCTGCGAGGCTTTGGGTGCAAATGGAGAAAATGTACCTTTTGCGACTACCACCTCGATTTCGGCAAGGACGGGGAAGAAAATCTCAAAATAAACCGCGCGGCGATGTCACACGTGACGGGCAAATACGGCAGCCTCGAGGTAATAAATTCGGGGAGCTTTACGGAGCTTGGAGAGCAGACTATGCAAGAGCTTGTAACGCTTTGCGGGGAAAAGAAAATTCATACGCTTCATTTTGAGTGCCATTGGCTTTTCCGCGGGGAAATTCCTCGTTGGCGCAAAAGATTTGAGGAAGTCGGCACCTGCCTAAAGATAAAAACGGGCGTTGAGAGCTTCGATTATAATTTCAGGGAAAACGTGCTGAAAAAGGGAATTTCCGAGCGCGACCCGCAAAAAATATCCGAGAGCTTCGACGAATGCTGTCTTTTGTTCGGACTTTCGGGACAGACCGAGGAGAGTATGATAAGCGATATCGAAACGGGTCTTAAATATTTTGAACGCGTGTGCGTAAATATTTTCAACGAAAACAAAACGCCGATAAAGCCCGACGGAGACGTAATAAAAGTGTTTGCCGAGCGTGTAATGCCGCGCTACGCGGAAAACGTCAGAGTCGATATTTTGCTTGAAAATACAGATTTCGGAGTCGGAGGAGAGGAAGTCTGAAAAATAAACCAAATGAGAGGAAGTAAAAAAGAGCGCAAGAAGG
>CAYVLG010000222.1:0-2244 GCA_964452345.1 uncultured Lachnospiraceae bacterium | reverse complement strand
AACTATCTTTTCGCCGCGGTGAGTAAAAACATTTTCGACCGAAACGCAAATATTAAACCTTTCGCAATACGGCTCGAGACTTAACAGAAACTTTCGGTTCAGCTCATAAAAATCCGTCCCCTCGGGAAGATTTTTCTTCAGAACGTGAACGATTATATTTTTTGCGCCGAGTATCGACGCCGCCTCCAAGGAGCGCACAAGCCTCAAATAGCATTTGTCCGAGACGCCGAGCTTATTGCTCGGCGTCAGCTCTTCAAAAGGCGCATGAGCCTGATTGCATTCGATACCGAGCCCGTCGCTTATCTTACGAAGAGCCGCGGCTCTTTCTCGGTAATCGTCTCCCAGCATATCCTTTCCGTCGTCGGACAAGCTGTACATAGAATAGTCGTAGCAGTCAAAGCCCGCCTTTTTTATCATTTCAAGTGCCTTGACGTCGTCAAATCTTTTTCTCATAACGTAGGTTTCAATCGATAGCTTCATAAATTATCTCTCCTTTTAAAAAAATTACGTTCCGTCTATGCCTTAACGTTTTGCAAAAAGACTTACAAAACGTATACGCCGTCTTCAATATCGCGGATAATCCGTGCAATTGCGTGTTCCTCGTTGCTCACCGTAATAAACCTTGCCGCCTCTTTAGCCTTCGGAGAAGCGTTTTTAACGGCAATTCCGATTCCCGCCGCTTTAAGCATTGAAGCGTCGTTGTCGTAATCTCCGACAGCGACCGTCCTGCTTCTGTCTATCCCCAAAAATTCCGCCAGCTTTACTATTGCGGAGCCCTTGCATACTCCCTTCGGAAGTATTTCAAACAAGGTCTGCTCCGACCTGATAAAATCAAATTCATCGGAAATGCTCTGCGACCGCAAAATTCTTTCCAATTTTAATATGTCGTCCTCGCGTTCGAGTCCGAAAACAATTTTTGAAAACGGCTCGGCTATATCTCCGTAAGCTCCGGCAAGATAAGGCACTCCCGTTGCTTCCCTGAATTTTACCATAATTTCGTTTTCTTTGCAAAAATATATATTATGAAACGTATTTACCTGAATACCGATATTCGGAAGAGCGCGTTCCGCTGCCTCGACCAATTCAACCGCTTTTTTAGATAATTCGGTTTTGTATATATATTCGTTTTTTCCGTAATCGTAAAGTCCGCCTCCGTTCACACAGCCTACGGGCACGTTGGGCTTTACCGTCTCGTAAATTTTTGTAGCAAAGAACGGCATTCTTCCCGTTACAAACGTAAAATACCCGCCGTTTTGCTTAAAATATTCTATTGCCTCAAGGTTTTCGGCGGATACGGTTTTATCGTTTTTCAGCAATGTTCCGTCAATATCCGTACAAATAAGCACATCTTTAAATTTATTCATACCATCGCCTTTTTAACTTTTTTAAATCTGTTTTGCTTTTTATAACAAATCAAACGTTCGAACGGTCAAGCTTGAATTTTCTGCCTACGCTCGCATATTTTGCCCCTGCAAGCGTGTTATACGCAAGCTTTTCCCAAGTACTGCCCGCCGTTATTTTCTCTATCGCCGAAAGATTTTCTTCCGTATCCGTGATATTCGGTATCAGCGGTGTTCTGAAGGTGTGGCGTATTCCGCTGTGTTTCAAATATTCCGCATTTTCTAAAATTACTTTGTTATCGACACCCGTGTATTTTTTGTGCTGTTCACCGTCGGCAAGCTTTATATCCATATACACAAAATCGCATAGATTTATCACCTTTTGAAAATCCGCGTTTCTTGCATATCCCGAGGTTTCTATCGCCGTATGTATCCGCCCTTTAAGCAGCGAAAGCAGTTCGGCACAGAAATCCGCCTGCAAAAGAGGCTCGCCGCCCGACAAAGTTATACCGCCGCCCATTGTGTCAAAAAAATTCTTATGCTTAAGCAGCTTGTCCGCAAGTTCTTCGGCGTTCCATTCCGCTCCCGCAACACCGACAAGGTTTTTGGGGCATACGTGCAGACATCTGCCGAGGCCTTTGCATTCCTCATGCTCACAGGGGATTTTGCAAAGTCCGCACCCAAGACATCCGTTTTGTTTAAGATACAGCTCTTTTGTGGGAGACAGTCCTTCGGGATTGTGACACCATACGCACCGAAGAGGGCACCCCTTTAGGAAAACAGTTGTTCTAATTCCCTCTCCGTCGTGTACGGCAAATTCCTTTATATCAAAAATCAAACCGTTCATATTTTCAAAATTCTTTGAAAGGGCATTGGGAAAAACTTGCTTTTAAGAAAGTTTTCC
>CAYVLG010000221.1:0-2257 GCA_964452345.1 uncultured Lachnospiraceae bacterium | reverse complement strand
TTGCCCTTGCCCGTAATCGTCAGCGAACGGAATTTTGCGTCGACGTCCTCAATATTTATTCCGACAAGCTCCGAAACACGCACACCGCAGTTCAAAAAAAGGGTCACGATTGCATAGTCCCGCACCGTCGTCTTGGACTCCCTGTCGTCCTTTACGGCATTCAAAAGTTCCAGACTTTCTTCGAGAGACAGAAATTTCGGCAGGGACTGCTTTTTCTTCGGTGCCTCGATGTCGGCAGCGGGGTTGTCCTCAAGCATCATACGCTTGGTGCAAAGATATTTGAAAAAGCCCTTTATCGCCGAGAGCTTTCGGGATTTTGCCGCCGCCATATTGCCGCGGACGTTGTCCGTGTACATAAGGAAGTCGTAAATATCCTCCGTCGTTATGTTCTTTATGTATTCAAGGTCAATGTCCTTTATATTAATGCGTTCAAATTCGTCGCTTTCGGGCGATATTCCTTTCTCGCGTGCCTTCAAAAATCTGAAAAACGTTCGGAGATCCAGCAAATATTCGGAAATTGTCTTTTCCGACGCGTTCTGTATAACGGATTTGTAGGACGCGAACTCCTTTACGAGAGACGGTAGCGTGTCGAGCGGTACACTGTAAGCCATTTTTTCTCCTTCTTTGTGTTATATCGGTGATAATTTAATTGATAAAATGTAAATTTTAGATTTTTGTTATTGAAAAAATCGGACGTGTTGATTATAATAAATATCAGCTGCTTCGAAAAAGCGGTATATACATAACGGAGGAAGCATTATGCGTGATTTTTTCGGCAAATATTCTTACGGTATAGTAAAAATGTTTGTAAACCAGTTTGCAATATCCATATTCGGCTCCGTGCTTGCTATGGCAACGGCTTCTGCGGGTAACAATTCGCTTACTGTTATAGTGAGCTGCTTCGCGATACTTTTTTATTTGTTCCTTATTTATACGATGACGTGGGAGGTCGGAGCAAAGGATAAAATATCGGTCGATGTCGGCAAGGCGGAATATAAGCCGTGTACGGGTCTTTTTATGGCGCTTGTCGCAAATATTCCCAACTTTATAATCGCGGTTGTCTATACCGTGGCATATCCTGCAATGAACAGCGCGGGCTGGGCGGGAAATATGGCGGCGGTGGCAAAGCTGGCGTCGGTTATAATTCAGGGAATGTATCTCGGATGCATATCGATTATAAAAATCGGCGGTACCTCTAGGGACAGGCTTTGGTGGACTTATTTCCTGATAATTCTTCCGTCGCTTGCCGTTTCGTTTGCCGCATACTGCCTCGGACAAAAGAACTTCAAGCTGTTTGCTCCGAAAGACAAAAAAGAAAACGAAAAATGATTTTTTCACCCTGCTCGCGGAAAGAGCAGGGTATTTTTTGCTTTAATAGTAATTCCGATAGTTTATTTTTTTCGTTTTTTTATGCCTGAAGCGAAGCTCCGTAAAATAAACATATGAGAGGAAGAGCAGGGCGAAAAACAGTACGCTGAACCAAAAAAATCTTCCCGTGAAAAGCTCCCGCATGCTGTCGAGAAAAACAAGAATTTTGCTTGCTTCCGCCGACTCCGCCGTTACCAGCATTGCGGTGCCTATTATTTCTCCGTTGTAAATTATATCGACTCCGCCGACAATTTCTCCTTCCGCCACGGGGGCATTCAGTGCTTCACCGTGAAAATAATATCGGTATTTCAGCATCGAGGTGTCGCTTATTTCACTGTACGTAAGAGTATAAACATCGCTTTTTATCACGCATTCGACGCTTGTCTGCTCTTCATTTGTTTCCGGCAGCGCAAGCTTAACGGGAATATCGCATATATACTGCCCGCTTTGAGCGATTTTGACGTAGCTGTAGCTGTCAAATGCATAATTGAGAAGACTGTTTGCAATTTCGTAGGAATATATTGTATTTTCGTCGGCGTCGGCTCCCATAACGGCGCAAATATATCCCGTATTTTTCTTTTCGGCGTAGGTTATCACACAGTAGCCGCCGAGTTCGGTATTTCCCGCAATAATGCCCGAGGCGAAAAGATTCCTGTAGCCTATGGAGTAAAACGTGCTTATCAGAGCGTTGCGGTTGAAAAATTTTATTTGCTCCGTATATCCTTCGGGCGTGTATACGTATGACGGCGTCGAGCTTATTTCAAGATAAAGCTTGCTGCCGTATGCTTTTTTTGCCGCAATCATAAGGTCGGCAAGCGTCGAATACATAGTTTCGTCGTCAAGCCCCGTCGGATTTGTGAAGCACGCGCTTTTCATACCCCATTCCGCC
>CAYVLG010000220.1:0-2280 GCA_964452345.1 uncultured Lachnospiraceae bacterium | reverse complement strand
GGTCATCTTTATCACCTGTAACCAATCAGTCGATTATGTTGGATTTTTTGAGCAATGCCTTTACGGTATCCGTGGGCTGTGCGCCGTTGTTTATCCATTTCTTTGCTTTTTCAGAATCGAGCTTAAGCTCGTTGCTTCTGGGGTTGAAGTAACCGATTTCCTCAATAAAACGACCGTCTCTGGGAGAGCGGCTGTCTGCAACGATTACGCGGTATGTGGGGGCTTTCTTTGCGCCCATTCTTCTAAGTCTCATTTTTACTGCCATTTTTTAATTCCTCCAAAATATAATTGTTATTTATAAAAATCCGTCAAGTGGGTTTAGTTGAACGGAATTTTCATTTTTTTCTTGCCGAAGCGCGACATTTGCTTCGGATTTGAAAACTGCTTCATCAGTTTTCTTGTTTGTTCAAACTGCCGAATAAGCTTGTTTACCTCTTCGACGGAAGTACCGCTTCCTGCGGCGATTCTTTTTTTACGCGACGCGTTGAGTATTTCCGGTTTTTCGCGTTCGTAGCGCGTCATCGATTTTATTATCGCTTCGGTTCTTGCAATTGCTTTTTCATCCACCTTGGCATCTTTCAGAGCATTTGGTTTAACACCTGGAAGCATTCCCATTATCTGCTCCAAGCTTCCCATATTTTTTAATTGGGCAAACTGTTCAAGATAATCGTCAAGCGTAAAAGTAGCTTCGCGTATTTTCTTTTCAAGCTCCGACGCTTTCTTTTCGTCGTATGCCTGCTCTGCCTTTTCTATGAGTGAAAGGACGTCTCCCATACCGAGTATACGGGATGCCATTCTGTCAGGGTGGAACGGCTCTATTGCCTCTAACTTTTCACCTGTACCGATAAACTTTATCGGCTTTCCCGTGACGTGCTTTACAGACAGCGCAGCTCCGCCGCGTGTATCTCCGTCAAGCTTTGTAAGGATAACTCCCGTGACGTCAAGAAGCTCATTAAAGGTTTTTGCAACGTTTACGGCATCCTGACCAATCATCGCGTCTATCGTTAAGAGTATTTCCGTAGGATTTACAACCTGCTTGATACTTTGAAGCTCTTTCATAAGCTCCTCGTCAATGTGGAGACGTCCTGCGGTATCGATAAACACCATATCATAGCCCTTTTGTATGGCGTATTTTACGCCTTCCTCGGCTATTTTGACGGGGGAAACCTTATCTCCCATCGTGAATACGGGAACGTCAAGCTTATCTCCGACTATTTCAAGCTGCTTTATTGCCGCGGGACGGTATACGTCGCAGGCAACGAGCAATGGGTGTTTTCCTTGTTTCTTATATAGCCCGGCAAGCTTACCTGCGTGCGTTGTCTTACCTGCGCCCTGAAGTCCGACCATCATAATAACCGTAGGCGGCTTGGGGGCTATGGTGAGCTTTGCCTGCGCACCGCCCATAAGTTTTGTCAGCTCTTCGTTTACTATTTTTACTATCTGTTGAGCAGGGAGCAGAGATTCGAGAACCTCCGCGCCTACGGCTCTTTCGGAAACGCTGTTTATAAAATCTTTAACGACTTTAAAGTTAACGTCGGCCTCAAGCAATGCAAGCTTGATTTCGCGCATTCCGACCTTTATGTCGGCTTCGGTAAGTTTTCCCTTACTTCTGAATTTTTTGAAGGCATTCTCCAATTTTTCACTCAAACTTTGAAACATATTTATCAGCCTCCTTTATTTTTATTAAATGCTTTATTGACGCATCAGAGCTTCCAGCTCGGCAATTTCATTATATAAATCCTTCGGAATTTCGTTAATACCTGAAAGCTTGTGAATAGCGGTTACTTTTTTTTCGACGGCCTGAAGCTTATATGCAAGCCCGAGCTTATCTTCATAGAAGAGAAGCTCATCTTCGGATTTTTTTATTAGCTCTCTTACGCCTTGACGCGAAATTCCTATCTGCTCGGCAATTTCGGAAAGAGAAAAGTCCTCGTTGTAATACATATCCATCACATTCCGCTTGCGTTCCGACAATAACACACCGTAAAAATCGAGAAGATAACCGATATTAAGATTTTTTTCAAACAAGAATAACTCAATCCTTTGTATCAAAATATATGTGTAAAGCAAAATACTTTACAAGTATATCATATAAATTGAATTCTGTCAATACTTTTTTTGATTTTTATAAAAATATTTTGATTTTACCGCAAAATAGTCTTGACAAAATTATTTGTATGTGATATAATATTATACGTTCCATATTGAACATATGGATTAAGTTTATGCGGGTATGGCGGAATTGGCAGACGCGCTAGATTCAGGTTCTAGTCGGGGCAA
>CAYVLG010000219.1:0-2288 GCA_964452345.1 uncultured Lachnospiraceae bacterium | reverse complement strand
GCGTTTTGTCACTCGGAACTGCCAAGGGAATGACCGTGACCTTGATTGCCGACGGTCAAGACGAAGCGGTAGCCGTAGACGGTTTGGCAGAGCTTATCAATACAGGCTTTGCGCAGTTTGAATAATAATTATTTAACCTTTTGCGGGGCTGCCACGTCTTGAGATGTGACAGCCCTGTTGAATTTAGTACCGTTTCAGGAGTTAAGTATGCCTCATACCGAAAAGAGAACCGACGAGCTGCTCGCAAAAGCAAACTCGCTCCCGCTGTGTCCCGGGGTATATATTATGAAGGACAAGGGCGGTAAAATTGTTTATATCGGAAAATCGCGAAAGCTGAAGAACAGAGTTTCGCAGTACTTTCAGCGCTCCAAAAAAAATTATAAGACGTCGCGAATGGTTTATACCGCCGAGGATTTCGATTATATAGTCTGCTCCACGGAAATAGAGGCGCTGACACTTGAAAATACGCTCATAAAGAAGTATTCGCCCAAATATAACATTAAGCTTAAGGACGCAAAATCATATCCCTATATCAAAATTACGGATGACGAATACCCCAAAATAGTATTTACCCGAACGAGAAGCTCCGACAAAGGAAAATATTTCGGACCTTTTTCGGGAACCGCAACCGTTTATTCTCTTCTCGACATAATTTACAAGTCTCTCGGTATTCCGAACTGCAAAAAACAGTTTCCGCGTGACATCGGAAAGGACAGACCATGCCTGTATTATCAGTTGGGACAATGCTGCGGCTTGTGTACGGGAAAGGTTTCAAAGGAGGAATATTCCTCGCTTATAAAATGTGCCGCCGAAATACTGCGCGGCAACACGTCCGATGCCAAAGCAAGACTTAACAGGCAAATGCTCGAATTGGCTGAAAACGAGTACTTTGAGGCTGCCGCAAAATGCCGCGATACAATAGAAGCGCTTGAAAAGCTGAATCAAAAGCAAAATATGGTTGCGTCGCCGGATACCGAAATGGACGTTTTCGGTTTTTGGCAGGATGACCTGTTTTCGTGTATTTCCTGCCTTTATGTCCGCAGCGGTGCGGTAATCGACAAAAACGATTATGTATTCGGAACAGATACCGAGGCGGACGAAGAATCTCTTTGCGCTTTTCTGGTGGAGCATTATAACAGGCGCGCGGCTATTCCAAAGGAAATTATAGTTTCATTCGACATTGCCGAAAATGACAGGAAGTCCCTCGAGGCATATTTTTCGGAGAAAGCGGGACATAAAATATTGGTGCGCCGTCCGGAGCGGGGAAGCACCAAGCAGCTTTGCGATACGGTGGTTTCCAATGCGGAGCAAAAGGCAATGCAGAGCAGACTTGAGGCTCAAAAGGACGAAACGGCTCTTATCAGGTTGGCGGAGCTGCTCGGACTTGAAAGTGTCCCGGAGAGAATAGAAGCCTATGACATATCGAATATCGGCTCTGAAAATATAACGGCGGGAATGGTCGTTTATAAAAACGGAAAGCAAAGCAAGCAGGATTATAGAATATTTAATATCAAAAGTGTTGACGGAACCGACGATTATGCGTCGATGAGAGAGGCTGTTACAAGACGTATAAAACACCTTTTGAGCGATACGGGCGGCTCCTATTCCGAATATCCCGATTTGATTCTTGTCGACGGCGGTAAGGGGCACGTATCGGCTGTGCGTGAGGTAATGCGCAAATTTGATTTGGAGCTTCCCGTATTCGGTATGGTAAAGGACGATTATCATAAAACAAGAGCACTTTGCAGTGATACTGCAGAAATAAATATTGCAAAAAACAAAGCTGTTTTTACAATGATATATAAAATACAGGAAGAGGTACACCGATTTACGGTAGGCAAAACCTCTCAGGCAAAGCGCTCTACCATGAGGCATTCTTCCTTGGAGAAAATAAAAGGGATCGGACCTGCAAAGGCGAAAAGACTGCTTGAGCATTACGGCACTTTTTCCGCGCTGAAGGTGGCAACGGCAGAGGATATTTCGGGTGTTCCCGGAATAAGCCGTGCAGATGCCGAGAATATTGCTTTATATTTTAACGTTGAAGGCGGTAAAAATAAATGATGAGAATAATTACGGGCTGTGCGAAGGGAATACGTTTGAAAACGCTTGAAGGCGATTTGACGCGCCCAACGGCGGAGCGCGTCAAGGAAGCTGTTTTTTCAATGCTTTCTTACGATATAGAAGGAAGAACCGTGCTTGATTTGTTTTCGGGCTCCGGTCAAATGGCACTTGAGGCATTAAGCCGCGGAGCGGCAAATGCCGTTATGGTGGACAGGTCGGCCGAGGCG
>CAYVLG010000218.1:0-2325 GCA_964452345.1 uncultured Lachnospiraceae bacterium | reverse complement strand
TGTATCAATACGGGCGTTGCAATAGTCGAAAAATTTGCAAGAGAAGGCTATACCGTAATATTTACGGGCAGAAGCCTTGAAAAGGTTCAAATTGCGGAAAAGACATATAAAGAGAAATTTCCCGACGCCGAGATAATCGGATATCCCATAGATTCACTGCTTGACGAAAGAACGGTAGATGAAGAGAGTGTTGAGAAAATGTTTGCGGATATCGACGCAAGAGGACTTTTCGCCGATACCTTGGTTCTCAATGCGGCAGACCAGGGCTTGGGACAGAAGATATTCGAAAATCCGCTTACCGACCTTATGAAGGTAATAAATACCAACGTGGTATGGAATTACTGCCTCTGCGAGCACGCGGCAAAGAGAATGAAGGAGCAGGGAGGAGGAAACATAATATTCCTTAACTCCAATACGGCATACAGAGCGATACCCGACAGAATAGCATACGTTGCGTCCAAGGGCGGACAGCTCGGACTGATGAGAGCATTGGCGCTTGACCTCGGCAAGTACAATATAAGAGTTAACGCGGTGCTCCCGGGAATGATAAAAACGGACAGATGGGAGAAAAACCCCGAGTTTTACGCAAAAGTTCCCTCAAGATTTACGCCCATCGGAGACGTTGCGGTAGGAGAGGATATAGCGGACGCGGTATATTATTTTGCTGCACATGCAAGAAATACGACGGGAGCGGAGCTTGTGGTCGACGGGGGAAACACAATACAGCTCTATCCCATAATACCCGAGGAATAATTATGAAGATAACTTGGCTTGGACAGGCGGGACTTCTGTTTGAAACGGACGGCAAAAAAATATTGGTCGACCCGTATCTGTCGGATAACGTAAAGAATTTCGAACCGAAGAATTACAGACGTGTTCCCGTTGACGAAAGGTTTCTCGAAATAAAGCCCGACGTGATCGTAATAACGCATAACCACCTCGACCATTTGGACAGGGAAACGCTGAAGTATTATCTGACCGATGACACAGAGTGTCTTGTCCTTGCACCGAACGGAGGCTGGCAGGAACTTCGTAAGTTCGGCGGCAAAAGTAATTACGTTCTCTTTAACAACGGCACAATGTGGACGGAAGGAAACGTAACGTTCAGAGCTGTAAAGGCGGAGCATTCCGATCCTTATGCCATAGGTGTAATTATCTCGTGCGAAGGTAAGAATTATTACGTTACGGGAGATACGCTTTATAACGAACAGGTATTTGACAGCTTGCCGAATGCTGAGCTTGAAGCCGTGTTCCTGCCCGTCAACGGAGTCGGAAACAATATGAATATGACCGACGCGGCAAGATTTGCCGAAAGAGTGAACGCAAAATATACCGTCCCCGTACATATTGGTATGTTCGACAGCCTGTCGGCAGACGGTTTTGCGTGCGGAAATAAGGTACAGGCAAAAATATATAAATCTATAGATTTTTAACGCAGTTAAATGTACTGCCGAAGATTGGAACGGTGTTTATGAAATATAAAATCAAAGATTATTCGGATATTGCAAAAAAAGTAGAGGAGATGAGCGTTGAAGAGCTTTTGAAGGTTGTAGTTTGTCCGAACTATGTGCTTGGAAAAAACGCTCCGCGTGAAGGTGACGCGGCGGCTTTTATACACGGTACGGCATTGGAAACGGCGGAAAAAGAGATTTCCAAGCTGAATGACGGTAAAAAAGAGCGCACGCTGATAGCGACCGACCTTGAATACGGAACGGGAAAAATGCTGAAGGGATCGGTACGTTTTCCGTCATTGCGTGCGGCCGCCGAGACAGGCGACGAAAACTTGGCGTACCGAATGGGATGTCTTACCGCTCAAAAAGCATTACAGATAGGATATCATTGGACGTTTTCGCCTTGTGCGGATATTCTCGGAAACAGACGTAATCCCATTGTTTCGATACGCAGTGCGGGAGAAGACACCGAAACCGTCATACGTTTCGGAGGAGCGTATATGGAAGGGCTTCAGGACGGCGGTATGATAGCCACGCTGAAGCATTTTCCCGGAGACGGATATTGCTTTGACGACCAGCACGTAACCGTGACGGAAAATCCTTTGTCACGCGAGGACTGGAATGCTTCGTTCGGTAAGGTATACCGCACGCTTATAGAAAAAGGCGCAAAATCTATTATGCCGGGGCATATATCCTTTCCCGCATATGACTGTATAGATGACGAAACGGGACTTTATCCGCCCGCTACAGTATCAAAGAAACTGCTGACGAACCTTTTGCGTGAGGAGTTGGGCTTTGAGGGAATAATTATATCCGACGCGACGAATATGAGCGGATTTTGCGGATATGTGAATCTTTACCGCGCCTGTGCAAG
>CAYVLG010000217.1:0-2336 GCA_964452345.1 uncultured Lachnospiraceae bacterium | reverse complement strand
CCTTTAGTCATTCTCAGCCTCCGCGCCGACGTCAGGCGTATGCTTTTTTACGCTTTTTCTTTCAAAGAATAAAAGCACGAGCGCTCCCGCCAGCATTGCAGCCGCGGTAAGCTGGGACGGCGACAGAAAGCTTACAAACGTATAGCCTCTGTAATCGTCTCTTGCATATTCTATGAGAAAACGCCAAACGGCATATACTTCCATATAAATCGGAAGACCGTAAGTTTTTCCTTTCAGAACCCTGTAAATGAGCAGTCCGAAAAGAGCGAACAGCACGACCGCCTCGTAAAGCTGTATGGGAACGACCTTTTTACCTATTCCCTGCATATAGATACCGTACCAGGCGTCGGTCTCCCTGCCGTAGCAGCAGCCCGCAAAAAGACAGCCGAGACGGCCGAAGGCGTGAGCCGCCGCGATACATGGCGCGGCTATGTCGGTTACGGTGCGAAGCTCCGTTATATGCGTTTTTTCCTTTCCGAATATAAAATGTCCCGCAATAAAATACACAAGCAGGAAAAACGCCGCGCCTCCGATAAGTCCGCCGTAAAACGTCGCACCCGTTTGGGAGTCTATACGAAACTCTCCGTATTTCGGAATATTGTAAACTGCCTGAAAAAGCACCGCCGAATAATAGCCGACAAGAATCGACGCCACCGCGTCGAAAAGGCAAAGATTCTGAAGCTTTGCGCATATTCCGCGCCTGTCGGCGGCAAAGCGGTATATGAATACAGCCGAGACGGCGGCAATGCAAAGCATTATAAGATAAAGGTCTATACCGGGTAATATTTCCTTTGGATACATAATCAAGCCTCCGTATACCGTTCTTTAAATAATTATACCGCAAAAAAGCACAAATGTCAATTCTGCGGTATAATTTTTACAGTACGTTCTTATTTATTTTTTATGAACCTCGGCACCGAACGGAGCGAGCGCGAGCTTTGAAAACTTCAGCACCTGAAGTCCCTTTGGTATTCCGACGACCGTAATACAGCACAGCAGAGCCGAAACCGTATAAATCAGCATAATTTCCCAGCCGAGAAGCACAAGCCATACGGTATTGAGTATCATATGCTTTGTATAGTGAAGCTTTACCTTTGTGCCGAACGGCGCAAAGGAGAGGCGGGCAAATTTGAAAAGCTGTATGCCGAGAGGTATTCCGACAATCGTAATACAGCACACTATACCCCCGAGCGCCCAAAGCACTGCCGATATCAGCCCGCCGAATATAAACCAGACAATATTTGCTATAAGCTTCATTTTCGGCTCCTTATTCCGCCTTGGTCTCGCAGTATACGCAGCGGAAAACTCTGTTCTTCTCGTCGGTCAGTCTGAAAACGTGCGGCAGCTCCTGCTCCGTGCTGGTAATACAGCGGGGATTTTTGCAGAAAATAACGTTTTTTATCTCGTTCGGAAGCGATATCTGCTTTTTCTCGGCAAGTCTGCCGTCCTTGATGATATCAACCGTAACGCCGGGGTCGACGTAGCCGAGAATCGTCATATCGAGCGATATGTCGCTGTCGATTTTGATTATATCCTTTTTGCCCATTTTGCGGCTGCTGACGTTTTTTATTATCGCGACGGAGCAGTCAAGGGCGTCAAGTCCCAGCAGGCGGTACAGTTCCATTCCTCTGCCTGCGGTGATATGGTCTATAACAATACCGTTTTTTATGGAATCTATATTCATTACAGTACCTCCAGTGCCTTCAATATAAGGCTCATTCTCATTATTTTACCGTAATAGACCTGCTTAAAGTAGCACGCTCTCGGGTCGCTGTCGATGGCAACGGCTATTTCGTTTACACGCGGAAGCGGGTGAAGTATAGACAAATCGCTCTTGGCATTTTTCAGCTTTTCGGGAGTCAGTATATAGCTGTCCTTCAGGCGCAGGTAGTCCTCCTCGTTGAAGAAACGCTCCTTCTGTACTCTCGTCATATAAAGCACGTCAAGCTCGGGCATTACCGCCTCAAGATCGGTAGTCTGTATATATTCTATGTTCTTCTGCTGAATGATATCCTTTTTTACATAGCTCGGAACCTTAAGCTCAACGGGAGAAACAAGTACGAATTTTACGTTTTCGTATCTCGACATTGCCGTTATCAGCGAATGTACCGTTCTTCCGAATTTAAGGTCTCCGCAGAAGCCGACGGTCATATTGTCAAGTCTGCCTTTTTCGCAGTGAATCGTGAGAAGGTCGGCAAGAGTCTGCGTCGGGTGATTGTGTCCGCCGTCGCCCGCATTGATAACGGGTACCGTCGCATTCATCGACGCGACGAGAGGCGCGCCCTCCTTGGGGTGTCTCATCGCGATTATGTCGGCGTAATTTGACACGGTTTTTG
>CAYVLG010000216.1:0-2341 GCA_964452345.1 uncultured Lachnospiraceae bacterium | reverse complement strand
AATGAGCAAAGGATATTTCGATAATGCGGTAACGGCGGACGACGTTGCCGAGCTTTGCAGGCGAAACGGAGAAAAGCAATGACTGAAATAAAAAATCCCAAGCTTCGGCGCGCCCTGCGCGTAATTATTCCTTTTATCGCCGTTCCGTCGGCGGCAGTGCTCGGAGTTACTCTTCTTAACGGAAAAAAATATTTATTGATATCGTTTTTAATCGCCGTGCTCTCCATAGTGCTTTTTATAGCAGGCTTTGAAAAAAAACGTATCGGTGCGCGCCGTTTGGTAATCGTTGCGGTTATGACGGCAATAAGCGTTGCGGGACGCTTTATACCGCTCTTCAAACCGATAACGGCGGTAACGGTAATGACCGCCGTATATCTCGGCGGAGAGGCAGGCTTTCTCGTCGGCTCTCTTTCGGCTCTGCTCTCGAACTTTTATTTCGGGCAGGGACCATGGACGGCATTTCAAATGCTTGCCTGGGGACTTATAGGTCTTTTTGCAGGATATTTGAGCAAGCCTTTGAAAAAAAGCCGTGTTCTGCTTATACTGTACGGTGCGCTGTCGGGGGTTGCATATTCCTTTATAATGGACGTATGGACGGTGCTCTGGTACAACGGCGCGTTTGACTCAAGTCTTTACTTAAGCGCGCTTGTAACGGCAATTCCGCACACCGTTATGTACACGGTATCGAATATAATATTTCTTTGTATTATTGCAAAACCGTTCGGAGAAAAGCTTGAAAGAGTTAAAATTAAATACGGAATATAACAAAGTAAGCCACAAATACGCTTCCGTAACGAAAAAACGCTTTGAACAAATCAAAGCGTTTTTCGTTTGGTTTTATTTAAGATGATTTCTTGTCGGCAGTATTTATAATTACAAAATATCCGTCCGCGCCGTTCGGTATAACGTCAAACCCGTAGTTTGTAGGCACCTTAAGCTCTCCGCCAGAAGAAAGATAGTATATTTGATAAGTCGTAGCCTTCGTCGCGCCCGCCGCCGTAATACTTACGGAAACAGCCTTACCGTTAAGCGATGTAATAAGTTTAGCGGTATCTGTAATATTTTTATTTTTCATATACGTTGATACTACAGTTCCGACGTAAGTAAATGAATTTTCGTTATATATAAAACCGTAACTATTGGCATTTGTATATATCCATTTATATATACTGTTGTTATAAATAGTTTTTTCCGAAAAGTCGACTATCTTAAATGAATATCCCGACGTATCGGCAGAAGTAATCAAAGGTATATTACAGTCACTTGAGCTAGTATTGGGCTTAATAGTATCTTTGTTTGCATTGTAAAAATCAATCATCATTTTGTGCAATGAATTCATAGCACTACTCGACAACTTGACACTATCTTTTGTTTTTCCGTAGTACCGATTACTGCTTGAACCGTCAATAGCTCTATCACTCGCGGATTTGAAATCAACAAGCTCGTCAAGCATTTCTTTAAGCTTATCGGATGAAACAGTCTCATACTGCACCGCATTGCTCGACACACCTACGTTGTCGTCGGAGGCGTTGTCTCCGGAGGGTGTTACCAAAGGCGTATCACTCGTTCCGCCGTCGGTAACCGCAAATACCACGGAGGAAACAATGAGAATAACAAGCACCAGAACAAACAGGGCGGCGGTTATCATTGCCGCATAAGCGGTATATTTCTTTGCGGGAGTTAATTTGCCGTCACCCGCAACGGCATTTATTATTTTCTTCATTGTGTATCCTCCTTATATTTTTTAATCAGTCGGCGTCCTTTATGGAGAAATCCATTCTGCCCTTCTTGTCAAGTCCCATATACTTAACCTTGACGACGTCGCCGAGAGCAAGAACGTCCTCGACCTTTTCTATTCTATGGGGAGCAATCTTGGAAATATGAACCATGCCCTCTTTTCCGGGAGCGTATTCGACAAAGCAGCCGAATTCCTTTATTCCCGTTACCTTACCCGTGTAGGTTGCGCCAACCTCGGGCTCGAATACGATGGCGTCTATCATAGCCTTCGCTGCAGCGGCATTCTCGCCGTTTGCGGCAGCTATGCAAATCGTTCCGTCGTCGTCTATATCGACCTTTGCGCCCGACTCTGCAACTATCTTCTGAATTACGGATCCGCCCTTGCCTATAACCTCTCTTATCTTATCGGGGTCTATCTTAAAGCTTGTCATCTTGGGAGCGTACTTGGAAACTGTATCTCTCGGAGCGGGAATTGCCTTGAGAAGAACCTCGTCTATGATATAGTCACGGCCGATGTGCGTTTGAGCAAGAGCCGCCTTGATTATTTCGGGAGTAAGACCGTCTATCTTAAGGTCCATCTGAATGGACGTGATACCCTTGTGAG
>CAYVLG010000215.1:0-2350 GCA_964452345.1 uncultured Lachnospiraceae bacterium | reverse complement strand
GATCCAGACAATCTTGTCAGGCTGTGTCATAGCAGCCATCTCATCGATCCAATCAAGAACATACTTGTTTTTGGTCATTTGTTTTTTCTCCTCTTTAAATAAATTTATTTATATTTATAACCTTCACAGGGGGCAGCTCGGCAATGCACTTCGTACCCCATTATATATTCTAATATAATTTTCCTTATTTTTCAAGATATATTCGCGAAAGGTTACATTTTTTTTACATTTAAAATATACCTTATAAATTATTTATACGCACAAAAACATTTTTGGGGATTCGTCAGTCGTAAAAATGCCATTCGCAGTATCTTTCCGTCATCAGGTCGTCTCCGTAGTTGTCGTCAATCCACACGACAAATCCGTTTCTTTGTTCGGCGTTTCCGTTATGTCTGTGCTTCCAGCGGACAAAGCAAGCCGCGGTTACGGTAAAATCAACCGCCAAAACGGCACTTAAGCAAAGGCACACAATCCTCCATGCTTTTCCGCTTATCAGCTTAAAGCCTTTTTCGAGAAACGGCGTAATATAACAGAAAAGTACTCCGAGCAATCCCCATATAACCGTCATCAGCAAACTGACGTAGCCCCTTACGTTGAACATTTGATTTCGGTAATCCCAGGCGTACATATTCAGGCTGTATTCGAGAAATAAACCGCATATCATCTCGACGGCGTCACCTATGGCGGCAAACGTCAGAAACTTGAAGATTATATTTTTATCCTGCATAAGCACCGCGCCTATGTAACAGCCGACAGCACCTAACCCGTAAATTATACACAGCGGAAACCAAATTGTTACGACGTGTGTTTCCCAATTGCCGTATTTGATTAAACACCAAAAGCCCTCGAGCGGCACCCCCAAAAGACTGCCGGCTATAAAAAGCCAAAAAAGCTTTTGATAGGTTATCGGACCAACCGCCGTATTATTCTTTTCGCACGGCTCCTTTTCCTTTCTTTTAAAAGATACACTCATAGATTTCTCCGTATGAATCAAAAAAATCAGACAATCGACAGGGGAAGCCGTAAGCTTGCTCCCCCCGTCGAACAAACAGAAAAAATTATCTGACGACAATATTTACGATTTTATTCGGAACGGATATTTCCTTAACAACCGTTTTGCCGTCAATTGCGGCAGCTACCGTCTCGTTCGCTTTGGCAAGCGCGATAACGTCGGCGGCAGGCATATCGGCAGGAGCATTTATCTTTGCCTTGAGCTTTCCGTTTACCTGAACGGCAAGCTCTACCGTGTCGTCTGCCGTTTTACTTTCATCATACGAAGGCCATGCCTCAAATGCAACGGTGCCGCCGTGTCCGAGTATCTGCCATATTTCCTCGCCGATATGAGGACATATGCAGGACAGCGTTTTTATAAAGCCCTCGGCATAAACTCTCGGACATTTTCCTTCTTTGTAAACTGCGTTTACGAATATCATCATTTGCGATATTGCGGTATTGAAGGCAAGCTTTTCAAAGTCCTCGGTAATCTTCTTTATGCTCTTATGGTATATCTTTTCAAGAGCTCCGCCCTCTTCTTCGGTGATATTTTCCTGTTCCGTAAAGAATGCCCATACGCGGTTAAGGAATTTTCTCGCGCCGTCAACGCCCTGATTGCTCCACGGCTTCGACACCTCGAGAGGTCCCATAAACATTTCGTAAAGTCTCAGCGTATCGGCTCCGTAATCGCGGACAACATCGCTCGGATTGACGACGAATTCGGGAAATCTCTTGCCCATTTTTATACCGTTGGAGCCAAGTATCATACCCTGGTGGACAAGCTTTTTGAACGGCTCTTTGGTGGGAGCAAGTCCCTTATTGTAAAGATATCTGTTCCATATTCTGGAATACATAAGATGACCGACCGCATGCTCCGGACCGCCTATATAAAGGTCAACGGGCATCCAATGCTTCAAAAGCTCGGCATTGGCAAACTCCTTATCGTTGTCGGGATCAATATAACGAAGGAAATACCAGCTCGAACCTGCCGACCCCGGCATAGTAGAGGTTTCTCTCGTTCCTTTTATGCCGCTTTTGTCGTACTTTTTCCATTCAGTCGCATTTTCAAGAGGTGCCTTGCCGTTTACTCCCTTATAATTTTCAAGCTCGGGAAGGACAAGCGGAAGCTCGTCGTCGTCAAGCACGTGTATGTTGCCGTCCTCGCAGTGTACCACGGGAACGGGCTCGCCCCAATAACGCTGTCTTGCAAATATCCATTCTCTGAAGTGATAGTTTACGGTTCTCTTTGCAACGCCGGCTTTTTCAAGCTTGGAGGTAATGGCTTCCTTTGCCTCCTCCACCGTCAGACCCGTAAATTCTTCGGAATTAATCAGCCTGTAGCCCTTGCCGAGATATT
>CAYVLG010000214.1:0-2366 GCA_964452345.1 uncultured Lachnospiraceae bacterium | reverse complement strand
AGAAAAATGCAAACCGCTCTCCGTCGTCAAAGCTTCCGTAAAGCGTGTCGCGGCTGAAATAGTATTCGTTATCTATAAAATAATACTTAACTCCGTCCTTAACAAGACTCTTTACTCCGCAGTACTGCCGCCGCCACGCAAGCCCCACCTCGAATACAGCCTCGTCGGTCATCTGCTCACGAAACGTTTCGGAAATCTGCCTGTAAAGAGGCATAACGACGCGAACATCGAGTTCTCCGTCCATATTTGCAAGAGCCTTCGGAAGAGAGCCCATAACGTCGCCGAGCCCCCCCGTCGCCGCAAACGGCATAACCTCCGCTCCTACATACAAAACCTTTTTCATATAAATATCCTTTCTTTTTCGGTATTGGGGTGTATCGGTTTATACCATTGCTCCCTTCGGAATGAAGAACGGCATTGTGCTGTGTCCCGACAGCATTCTGCCGTCGCAGATAACGGCATTTTTATCGGTTATGACGCAGTTAAGCGAAACGTTGTTTCCCGTAAATGTGTCCTGAAGCAGTACGCAGTTTTTAACGGTCGTTCCCTTTCCTATACGAACTCCGCGGAATATAATGCTGTTTTCCACGGTGCCCTCAATGACGCAGCCGTCGGCAATATAGGAATTGGTTACGTTTGCCGTCGGACAGTAGCGCGTCGGCGACGAGTTACGCAGTTTGGTGTAAATAGGCATATTTTCAACGTTGAACAGTCCCTGACGTACCTCGGGCTCCAAAAGGCGCATAGAACTGCGGAAATAACTTTCGAGAGACGTTATATGAATGTACGTTTTATTGTAAAGATATCTGAAAATCCGCGCTCTGCCTATACGGCGCGCAACAATATCCTTGAAGAAATGATTATAGCCGTGCGCCGCCGCGTCGCGCAGTGCGCCGAGCAGAAACATTCTGCCGACAACGACTATATTCGTGCTGACCTCGGCGTATAACGTTCCGCCGATATATGCCGATGCGTCGGTAACCGCTCCGTTTTCGTCGGCAGTTATCGCCGTCATTCCCTTTACGCCGTATTCGTCGCTGTCCAAAATTCTCGTAACTATTGTAATATCTGCATTATTGGAGATGTGATAATCTATAACGCTTGAAAGATCTATATTGCATATGCCGTCGCAGTCGGACAGTACGAGATAATCCTCACTGCACCTGCTTATAAAATTCGTAACTCCGAGAAGCGCCTCAAGCCTCGTGCTGTACAAATGCGAGCTTCCGCTTCCGTCATAGGCGGTGATAAACGGCGGAAGTATCTTTATACCTCCCGAGCGGCGGGCAAGATCCCAGTCCTTACCCGTTCCTATATGATCGAGCAGCGACTGATAATTATTGTATGTTATTATACCGATTTTCGTTATTCCCGAGTTAACCATATTCGAGAGAGGAAAATCTATAAGCCTGTATCGGCAGCCGAACGGAATCGACGCCATTGTTCTGACGTTGGTAAATTCGGGAACTGCGGAATCGTGAATATTTGAGAAAATGAGACCGGCAACAGACATTTACTTTTCCTCCTTATCGAGATCTGACATTCGGGATATCATTGCCCCGGCGTCTATTTTTGTTTTTGCGGGAACGCTGATATCCGCTCCGACCACGGCAATGCTTGAGCTGTCGGCATTTTCGCCGCCGATTATGCAGTCCGCACCGATATGCGTCCCGCTGTCTATAATCGAATAGCTTATTTTCGCACCGCTCTCTATTACGGCATTGTCGAGTATCACGGAATCGGACACGACCGCTCCGCTCATTATTTTGACTCCCGCGCCGATAACCGAATTGCGGACCGTACCCAATATCTCGCACCCCTCCGTTATCGAGCTGTTTTCTATGACGGCATTCTTGCCGACGTACTGAGGCGAATGAGCCTCGTGCCGCGAATATACTCTCCATTCCTCATCGTCGAGATTCAGCGCGGGACTTTCGCCGAGCAAATCCATATTCGCCTCCCACAGAGAAGAAATTGTTCCGACGTCCTTCCAATATCCAGAGAACGGATATGCCATCAGCTTTTCGCCTGCGGCAAGCATATTCGGAATTATATTTTTTCCGAAATCGTTCGAGCTTGACTTGTCGTCGGCGTCGGCGCAAAGATATTTCACAAGCTTTTCCTTTGTGAAAACATATATTCCCATAGACGCGTTGGTGCTGTCGGGATTTTTAGGCTTTTCGGAAAACTTGTATATTGTCCCGTCGTCACGCGTACTCATAATACCGAATCGGCTTGCCTCCTCAAGAGGTACGTCTATAACGGCAATGGTACAGTCCGCGCCCGTCCTTTTGTGATAATCGAGCATTTTTGCGTAATCCATTTTATAAATATGGTCACCCGAAAGAACAAGCACGTATTCGGGG
>CAYVLG010000213.1:0-2385 GCA_964452345.1 uncultured Lachnospiraceae bacterium | reverse complement strand
AGTTCCAGCGTCCCTCCGATTCGTTGTAGCCCAAAGGTACGCCGCGACCGTGGTCGTCCACGCGAATTGAACGGTCGTTATAAGCGGTAACACGTATTTCGTTTCCGTGTCCCTCGCGTGCTTCGTCAACCGAGTTCGAAAGTATTTCAAAAAAGGAGTGCTCGCAGCCTTCGAGACCGTCCGAACCGAATATAACTCCCGGACGCTTTCTGACTCTGTCAGCTCCCTTTAAAGCTTTTATGCTTTGATCGTTGTATTGAGCCTTTGAAGTGCTTTTAGTTGCCATTTTTTACCTTCCTCAATAGTTATACATATATATTTTACCATAAAAAACACGATTTGAAAAGGCTTTTTATGCTTTTTTGTGTTAATATTCGATTAATTTAAGAAAATGTGCTTGCACAATTTGCGCCGACAATGTATAATATATAGTGAAATCGTTTTTCGAGGTGATAGTTGTGATAAAAGAATATATCGGAGGAAGGAGCTGTGCCGTACTCGGGCTCGGCGTTTCCAATCTTCCGCTTGCCGAATATCTTGCCGAAAACGGCATAAGCCTTTCGGTGTACGATAAGAGAGCTCCGAGCGCGCTCGGAGCGCGTGCGGAGGAATTGGCGCGCGGCGGAGTCAGATTTTACGAGAGAGACGGACGTTTTGACGGAATAGACGGAGAGGTGATTTTCCGCTCTCCGGGAATCCGTCCCGACAGAATAAGTCCGATACTGCCGAACGCGGAGCTTACCTCCGAGGTTGAGCTGTTTTTAAAGCTGACTCGCGCCCGTACCTTTGCAATTACGGGAAGCGACGGAAAAACGACCACCACAACGCTTACGGGAATGCTTGCGGAGGCGCATTGCCAAGCCTGCGGAGAAGGACGCGTTTTTGTCGGCGGTAATATAGGCAAGCCGCTGCTTTGCGAATGCCCTCAAATGACGGAAAAGGATATGGCCGTGCTTGAGCTGTCGAGCTTTCAGCTTATGACCTTGAAGGATGCGCCCGAATACGTTGCCGTTACGAATATTTCTCCCAATCACCTTGATTGGCATACGGGAATGAAGGAATATATCGCGGCGAAGAAAAACATAGTTGGCGAGAGGACGAAACGCCTTGTAACGAATGCCGACTGCGCCGAAACCGTCAAGCTGGCACGGGAATTTGCGGAGCGCGACGGACTTGAAATTATCCTTTTTTCATCTCAAAAAAATTCATATTCGGAGATATTCGACGGCGTCGAGCCGCGTGGCGGCGGAACGGCTGTATATATTCGTGACGGTTATATTATTGCCGACGACGGTACGTCGGCAAGACGGCTGCTTAAGGTTGCGGATATACGTCTTCCTGGAAGGCACAATGTTGAAAATTATATGACGGCTATAGGTCTTACGCTTGATATGATACCGATTGAGGTTTATTCAAGGCTTGCAAGCAGTTTTGGAGGCGTTGAACACAGATTGGAGTTTGTCAGGGAGCTTAACGGCATCAGGTATTACAATTCATCGATAGATTCTTCTCCGACGCGGACAGCGGCGGCTCTGTCGGCTCTTGCAAACGAAAGTATAGTTTTGATTTGCGGCGGATATGACAAAAAAATACCTTACGCTTCGCTTGCCGAGGCGATTTGCCGACACGGCGGTATACGCGCGGTGTCTCTGACGGGAGCTACGGGAGAAAAAATCGGCCGTGAAATTGAGCAGTACCGCAATAAAACGGGCTTTGGGGAGAAAATAAAGCTTTGCTATCACGGCGACTTTGACGAAGCCGCCGCATATGCCTGTGAAATTGCGGGTAAAGGCGACTGCGTATTGCTGTCTCCCGCTTCCGCAAGCTTTGACGCCTTTAAAAACTTTGCCGAAAGAGGAAATCACTTTAAACAATTGATAAACGGTCTTTGATTTGCGCGTTATCTCGGCGTTTTGCTTTGTGGAAAAAAGTAAAATTTTGAATATAATAAAAAATTTACAAAAAAGCATTGACCGACGGGAGTATATTTGATATAATATAATTTATGTTACTTATACAATGAAAGGAATTATAAAATGATAAAGAAGATTACGGCATTTTTGCTGGCTGTACTGCTTTGCTTTTCGTTTGTCGGCTGTTCAAAAGACGGTGCGCCCGACGGTATGTATTCTGCTACGGTTGAGGGAGAGCCGTTTATACTTTATGTACCCGACGAATGGCTGAGCAACACGTCAAGCGGCGTTTCGAGTGCGTATCTGTCGGCAACGGATACGGTAGCGGTAAGTGCGAGATATTATACTCCCGAGGACGACGATATGACGCTTGACGAATACGTCGCGTCACTTGTTGAAAAATATTCCGTCAGCTATGAGCAGTTTTCTCTTAAAGAAAATAAGGCGGCAGTTCTTTGCGGTATTCACGCGC
>CAYVLG010000212.1:0-2403 GCA_964452345.1 uncultured Lachnospiraceae bacterium | reverse complement strand
TGTGATTACCGTTGTCAGACGCATTGCAGAGTCTAAAATAATAGGCGGGCAAATAGGAATTCACCCGCTTTGTGTTTTTATCGGAATGTATGTCGGACTGCGTTTATTTGGAGCCTGGGGAATGCTTTTGATTCCGATTGGATTGTCGATTGCGATAAACGCTTGGAAAAAAGCAAAAATTGAATGAGGATTGATTATATTGCGTAGCCTCCGTCAATACCTATTGTCTGTCCCGTTATGAACGAGGCTTTGTCTGACGCAAGAAAATACGCCAGCTCCGCTACCTCTTCGGCTTTTCCGATACGGCCTATCGGAGTTTCGTCGCAAAGAGATTTTATATCGTCCGTTGACAGTCTTGAGTTCATTTCCGTATCAATTACTCCTGGTTCTATACAGTTGACCGTAATGCCCGACGGTCCAAGCTCCTTTGCCAATGCCATTGTCATACCGCGCAATCCGGCTTTTGAGGCGGAATAATGTACTTCGCAGGAAGCCCCTGTTTTTCCCCACATTGAGCCTATGTTGATTATTCGTCCGTATTTATTCTTAAGCATTGATTTGACAGCTTCACGTGATACGTAAAATGCTCCTGTCAAATTTGTATCCAAAATATGCTTCCATTGCTCATCGTCTATTTCGTCAAAAAGGGAAAAAGAAGATACTCCGGCGTTGTTTATAAGTACGTCAAAATCGCCTGCATTAATAAAAAGTTTTCTTACTTCCGATGAGTTGGAAATATCGCACCGTATAGCGACGGCTCCCGTAGCTTTTGATGTCTCGTCTGCCGCTTTATAATTATCGCGGTATAAAAACATAACGTTATGTCCTTCACGCGAAAACTTTTCGACGCACGCGCGCCCTATGCCTCGGCTTCCTCCCGTTATTAATATATTCATATAAATGTTTTTCCTTATCTTTTGTCAGTAATATTTCCGTTCCCGTCAATGGATGTGGAGGTTCCGCCATATTTTGCTGGAGGTAATGCAAAGCATTTGAAAAAATCTTTTGTACGTGCGGCGGTTTCTCTAAATCCTCGCCAAAGAGCACCCTTGTATTGTCGGGTATCTGAGCATACTCCGACCGCCTCTACGTTAAGCCGTTCTGAAATATAAAGAGCACGGTAAAGATGGTATCTTTGCGTTACGATTATTATTTTGTCAACACCGAATATCTCTTTTGCGCGATAAATACTGTCATAGGTTGACAGTCCGTAATGATCCGAAAAGATATCCTCGGCGTCAACACCTTTTTCAATTGCGAAGCTTTTCATTACACCGACCTCGTCGTAATCGTCAAACTCATGGTCTCCGCTCATAAGAAGCTTTTCGGCATAGCCTTTGCTGTATAAATCAATAGCCGTTAATAATCTGTCGCGCAGCATATCGGAAGGAGCTCCGTTGCGTATACCCGCACCAAGCACTAAAATACAGTCGTATTTATCATCGCACAGCTCCGCTTCCGACGAAAATACCGCTTTGCTTACCGTCGCAATCATTGAAACGTTGATTATGCATATAAGAGAGGACAGTAAAATAGCTAAAGCTAAAATGACAGCCGAGGCTATCAAAAAAATTTTTTTCTTGCCGATTTTCTTTTTCTCCATAAAAATAAATCCGTTATTTGTATTTATAATAATTATATACCATTTTATTCTATCACAAAATATTTGCTATGTCAATATTTTTTTGCTAAAGTCAGTTGTGCATTTGCAATATACTTTTTTGAAAAAATTCGATAAATTTTTGATTGACACGTGTATTGAAAAGTGATATAATTAATTAACCTGATTTCAGGTTAGAATTTGTGAAAGGAAATAAAAAATATGGCTTTGCTTGAATTAAAGGACATAGGTAAAATTTACGTCTCCGAAGGAAACGTTGCGGTTGGTATCAGAGGCGTTAATTTGTCCTTTGAGCGTGGAGAGTTTGTCGCGATTACGGGACAGTCCGGCTCGGGAAAATCCACGCTCCTCAATGTCATCAGCGGAATGGACTCATATGAAGAAGGCGAATTGTTTATTGAGGGAACGCCTACCTCGCATTATATGCAGTCTGATTGGGAGGAATACAGAGAAAAATATATTTCCTTTATTTTCCAAGACTATAACATAATCGAGAGCTTTACGGTTCTTGAAAATGTTGAGCTTGCATTGATGCATATAGAAAATAAAAAGGAGCGACGAAAGCGCGCGCTTGAATTGCTTGACAGAGTGGGGCTTTCAAATCATATAAAGCAAAAGGGAAGCAAGCTGTCGGGCGGACAAAAGCAAAGAACGGTTATTGCACGTGCTCTTGCAAAGGACAGTCCTATAATACTTGCCGACGAGCCGACAGGTAATCTTGATTCAGCCACATCGGCGGAAATCATAGAGCTTTTGAAAGAGGTATCAAAGGATAAGCTCTT
>CAYVLG010000211.1:0-2414 GCA_964452345.1 uncultured Lachnospiraceae bacterium | reverse complement strand
CTGCAAAAGGGCGCGCGCATAGATACCGTCGGTTTGCAGTATCATATGTTCCATGCGCTTGACAGATACGTTGAGCTCTCAAAAATATATTACGACCCGGAGCGTATGTTCGACGTGCTTGACAGATATTCCGATTTCGGAAAGCCTATACAGATAACGGAGGTAACAATTCCAGCATATTCCGATTCGGAGGAAGACGAGGCAATTCAGGCCGAGATACTGAAAAACGTCTATAAGATATGGTTCAGCCATTCCAACGTCGAAATGATAACCTATTGGAACCTCGTCGACGGATATGCCGCATTTGCAAAGCACGGCGATATGACCGCGGGAGAAAATATCTATTACGGCGGATTGCTGCGATACGATTTTACGCCGAAGCCCGCGTATTATGCGCTTAAAGACCTTTTCCAAAAGGAATTTCATACCGAAGAAACGCTTGTTACCGACAGTGAAGGAAATGCAAGTTTCAGAGGCTTCTTCGGCGAGTATTCCGTCGAGGCGGACGGCATATGCAAGAAAATTCATTTGAGCAAAGACGGAAGCGGTAATTTTGAAATAAAAATTTAATCGAGGGAGTGTGTCGGAAGTGAAAAAAATAATTTCATTAATGCTTGCCGTTATTATGCTTGCCGTTATGTTGGCGTCCTGCGTTGACAACGGCGGAGACGGCGGAAATTCGGAAACGGAAAATACCGACGTTGTAACAGACAGCGGTGCCGAAGATGAGGATACCGAAGAAAGCGGCAATAATGACAACGGCGGAGAAAACGAGGTAGCGGAAATGCCAAAGGTTGATATTATGAATTGCAATGCAACGCAGAAGTATTTTGTCGGTACTACGAATAAAGAGGCTGTATCGTATGAGCTTAACGAGGAAATAGTATTTACCGTCAAGCTTCAGGCGGACGGAGAGCTTGCCTCCTGCCCGTATTTCAAATATTCCTTGAGTGCGGACGACGGGACGAGTACGGCGGCGCAGTATGCGGACGGTTCTACGGGAGTTCTTGTCGTTAAAACATCATTGAGCAGAGCGGGCTTTGTGCACCTGACCGTTGAGGTATGCAACAAATACAAAACGGTTCAGAAATCCGTGGACGCGTTCAACGGCGGAGCGGGTGCGGATATCGCGAATATAAGCAAGGCGAAGAGCGAGCCTGCCGATTTTGACGAATTTTGGAATAATCAGGTGGCAAGGCTTGATTCCTGCGAGCCCGAATTGATATACTGCAAAGAGGTTACGGGAAGCAATTCCGATTTCAACTATTATTACGTTAAAATCAAATTTCTCGACGACGCTGCATATGGAAATTACGTATCGGGCTATTTGAGCGTTCCCAAAAACGCGCTTCCGGGAACATTGCGCCTGCACTGTGAATTTATGGGCGCGGGAGTCAGCGATATCAGCAGAAACGCAAGTGCCAACTGTGCATGTCTGGTGGTATGCGCTCATTCTATCGAGCTTGACAGAGAAAGTACATACTATCAGGAGCTTTCCAAAGCGGGAGGTGCGCTGTATCAGTACGGCTTTAACACCGAATGGAACAGCGACAGAGAAACCGTATATTTCAAGGAAATGATACTGAGAGACATACAGGCGGTCCGCTTTATGAAAAAGTATTTTGCCGCAGATGCGCCGAGCTTTACGGGTAATGACGGCAACGGAGGCGCAAGTGTAAGCTTTGCGGGTCTCGGAAAGGGAGCTGTCGATATAGCGGGAGGAAGTCAGGGAGGCTTCCAATGTCTGGCAGTTGCCGCGCTTGAGGACGGAATCGGTTATCAGATAGCTTACTGTCCGTGGCTGTGCGATATAGGCGGCTACGGAGTCGACGGAACGCAGAAGAGTACTTATATGCCCGAATATACGGAGGCTCTTGAATATTACGACGCCATAAATTTTGCCAAGAGAGCAAAGTGCGATACATGGATAAGAACCGTAGGCCTCGGCGATACGACAACTCCCCCTTACGGAAATACGGCGCTGTATAACGAAATGCTTAAGTCAAATACGAATAATATCAGCATTAAAATAGAGTATTGGCAAAACAGAACGCATTCCTACAATGCGCCCACGGGCACGTTCGATAAAATCAATTTGCCTAAATAAACAGAGGTGAACGTTGGAAAAACTCAATCCGCTTATGCGCTGTGAGGCGAACGGAGCTTTTCGGCTTTGCGGCAGTCACTGTTCCTTTGAGCTGGGAACGGCTGTGTCGGGAACGTGCGAATATTTTATAAACGGGAAAAAATACGTTATTCGTAAGGGCGACGTGTTTTTCAGAAATACCGAATATAGGCGGGAGCCGTCGGCGGTCAGCGTCGATTTCCGCGTCAGCAGTGTAAGCTTTGAGCCGAGCTTTTTCTGGCTCGGAGAAAATGAAATATCCGTGTCGGAGTATTTGCGCGCGTCGTTT
>CAYVLG010000210.1:0-2415 GCA_964452345.1 uncultured Lachnospiraceae bacterium | reverse complement strand
GCCTTATAACCGAAAATTTAAAAAACGTTGATGCGGTAATAGAAATACTCGATGCACGCATACCGTACAGCTCCAGGAATCCCGAGATAAGCCGAATATGCAACGGCAAACCCACGCTTTTGCTTTTAAATAAAGCTTCCGTTGCCGACAGTGAAACGACGTCTTATTGGACAAAAAAATATACCAACGAATGTACCGTTTGCCTTGAAACCGATTGTATAAGCGGATACGGAATTTCAAAAATTTCATCTGCAATCAAAGAGCTTTGCAACGATAAAGTATCAAGATACGAGCAAAAAGGTATGTATGGCCGTCCGATAAAAGCTATGGTCGTAGGAATTCCCAACGTCGGTAAATCGTCACTCATTAATAAGCTGTGCGGCTCAAAAAAAGCAAAGGTCGAAAACCGTCCCGGTGTTACGCTTGACAAGCAATGGGTAAGCACGAACATAGGCATTCAGCTTCTTGATATGCCGGGAGTGCTTTGGCCTAAATTCGATGACCGCCGCGTAGGAGAAAATCTTGCCATAACAGGCGCAATAAAAGACGATATACTTGACATCGAAGAAATAGCGGCTGCACTTTGCGGAAGACTAAGGCAAATGTATCCGCATCTTCTTACGGAACGCTATAAACTTTCCCCCGAAATACCGTCAGATAACAACATAAGCAATTACGAGCTTATCGGAATTATAGGTAAAAAAAGAGGTTTTCTCGTTTCGGGAGGAGAGATAGATACCGAGCGCACGGCAAATATGCTGATAGACGAATACAGAGCCGCTAAAATAGGTAAAATTTCACTTGACGGAATCGAGGGTACAAATGCTTGAATATACGATGGAGCAGGAGCTTTACGAAAATGGCTTTACGACCGTTTGCGGAGTGGACGAGGCAGGCAGAGGTCCGTTGTGCGGACCGGTGGTTGCGGCAGCTGTCATACTTCCATTGAACTTGCAGATAGAAGGCTTAAACGACTCAAAAAAGCTATCTCCAAAAAAGCGTGAAGTTCTTTTTGACATAATTTGCTCGTCTGCCGTCGATTATGCAATAGCTTATGCGACAGTTGAAGAAATAAATCAAACGGATATTCTTTCGGCAACCATGCTTGCTATGAGGCGCGCGGTCTCAGCATTAAAAACAAAGCCTGAGCATGCGTTAATTGACGGAAATATTGCAAGAGGATTTGAAATTCCCACAACAAAGGTTATTCACGGAGCGGCAATTTCTCCTTCAATAGCCGCCGCATCAATTTTGGCAAAGGTCACGCGTGACAGAATTTGTATCGAACTTGACGCACTTTATCCCGAATACGGAATTGCAAAGCATAAGGGCTACGGCACAAAAGAACATATCGCTGCTCTAAAAAGACTCGGTCCAACTTCGATACACCGCACAAAATTTATACGTTTTCTCAACGAAAAATGACAAATACCGATATTGGAAAACTCGGGGAAAATATTGCGTCAAAATATTTAAAATCCAATGGATACAAAATATTGGAAACAAACGTACATATATCTCATAACGAAATTGACATCATAGCCAAAGACAGCGAATATATTATTTTTGTTGAGGTTAAGACCAGGAGCACGGGACGGGATTTATACTCAAAATTCGGTTCCCCTGCTTCCGCGGTAAATTACGGTAAAATAAACCGAACCATACAGGCAGCAAAAATATATCTATCAAATCACAGCTTCAACGAACTGCAGCCGCGTTTTGACGTTATTGAAATTTACCTCGATATTAATTCACACAATCTTTTAAACGTTAACCATATTATCAATGCCTTCGGAGCATAAACAACGAAATATAAACTCAAAAATGAGCATAAAAGAAAGGAAAATCTCAAATGAAGTATTTCAGCACAAGAGATGAAAAAAAGAACAGCTTTGATTCTGCCGCTGTAATCAAACAGGGACTTGCCGCGGACGGAGGACTTTTTGTCCCCAATTCCCTTCCTTCGATAACACAAAAAGAAATAGAAGATATGTGCTCAATGACATATCCGCAGAGAGCGGCTGCCGTGTTGTCAAAATTCTTGACGGACTATACATACGAGGAGCTTTTATCCGACTGTGAAAAGGCATACTGCAAAACATCATTTCCCGGAGGTGCGGCTCAGCTCAAAAAAGTAACCGATTTGCTTTACTCTCTCGAGCTTTGGCACGGTCCCACAGCCGCATTTAAAGATATGGCACTTCAAATTATGCCGAGACTGCTGTCTCGAGCTTTGGTGAAAACAGGTGAAAAAAACACCGCGTTGATTCTCGTTGCAACATCCGGAGATACGGGCAAAGCGGCGTTAGAGGGCTATAAAAACGTCGATGGCGTTAAAATTATGGTATTCTACCCTGTTGACGGCGTAAGCAAGGTGCAAAAGCTTCAAATGGCAACGCAAACGGGTATTAACGT
>CAYVLG010000209.1:0-2476 GCA_964452345.1 uncultured Lachnospiraceae bacterium | reverse complement strand
TGATTGGAGTTTGCTTTTCGTTCTTCAAGCGGGCCTATTGAATTTTCCCAATTATAGTAACTGTTGTGTCCCATATTACCCTCTATGATACAACCGCCCGGGAAACGTATAAATCCGGGTTTAAGCTCCATAAGAGCTTCTACCAAATCAGCACGCAAGCCTTTTCCTCTTGCATAATTTATATTTCCGTAACCGTAAGTATCCTGAGGTGACAAAGATACCATATCAATGTCAAGTACTTGGCTCGAACCCGCACCGCTCACTTCAAATACGACAATTCCTTTTTCATCAGCAGTGCCGGTCAATACAACATTTTCACTCTTGTTCCATTTTCCGTCTTTTGTAAATGAAATTACTTCTTCGTTTGTTATAGCCTTGCCGCTTGTATTGACAACCTTAACCTTGATTTCGCCGCTGTAATCGCCGTTCGCTCTTGTCCAAACATTAAAATCAAATTTTCTGCCCTTCTTAATCGCAATAGATGCGGTTTGAGGCTTTTTGTTCGGTGCATAGCCATAATTTTTAAGCGTAACATTCCCCGTTAATCTTGCATAATTACTGTTATTTTCGTTTATACCCGTTTCAGCGTCCGAAATTACATTAAACTTTCCGCTTCCCGAACTGTACCAATGTCTTTTCCAAGTGCTTTCATCACCGTGCGGTGTTTCATAAACCGTTTGAATGTTTATATAGTTTTCAAATGAGTTGTTTTTGATCTGCTCCGGTGCAAGTCCACCATCTGCCGACGCACTTATATCCTCATAGAAAAGTCCTATCAGCTGTTGACTTATATCAACACCCTCGTCATTCAAATCAATATTCATCGAATAAACAGACTTTCCTTTCGGAACTACCGTTATATTAAATTCCTTCATAACGTTTCTTTCCCCGTCCGACAATGTAGCTTTAAGCACCGTTTGAGTAATCTCGTCCGGTTGATTTATTGTACCGTCCGGCGAAATAATCCCCATATCATCACTCCAAGCTATAGATATTTCTTCCGCTCCCGAATTATCCTTTGTCGGAAGAGTAAGCTTTGAAAATTTATCACAATAAAGCAACTCACCGTAAAGTTCCGGAATTTCAAGACCGTCACTAACAAGTGTAAGCCAATCTCCCGACTCTCTGTAAATCTCATTTATTTCATTTTCTGTCAAAGCCTTTGAATATACCGAGAACTCATCAAGAGTACCTGTGAAATATTCGTTCCATCCCGCATATCCGATATTAAATGTCGGAGCTGTTCCAAGCATATCGTCAAGCGGCAATGCTTTTGTGTATTCACCAATCTTTTTGCCGTTCTCATAAAGAACCGCACCTTTTGATTTGCTTATCGTCATTGCGACAAACTTCCATTCACCGAGCGAATCAACGGCAACTTCTATATTAGGCGACTTTGAACCGTTTGTAAACTCACCTCTGAGCTGATTTCCTCGGTCAAGTATACCTACATATTTTCTGTCTGACGCCGCATAGTCTTTGTTGTTTATCCAAACCGTCCAGCTCTTTGTAACTATGCTGTCCATCTTGCTCCAATAAGTAACAGTAAATTCATCAAGCCCTGCCATAAGACTTGAGCCGTCTTCCTTTGTAACGGTAAGCTTGCTGTCTGCCTTTCCCGTAAACTTCATCGCCTTGCCTTTTATGGCGTCGTCAACCAAATTGGGAGCCTTATCATAAGAAGCTTTACCTGTGCCCCCCGCAAAACCTGTCTCTGTATCATCAAATGTTAGCTTTAAGATTAGATTTTCGTTATCCGTTGTCGGCTTTTGTGTCGGAGCTGTTGTCGAAACAGGTGCTTCGGTCGGAGCCGTTGTTTCTGTCGGTAATTCGGTATTGTAATGAGGAGGAACCCAATTGTTAAAATATTCGCTGTCAGCCTTAACCGTAAAGTTATTACTTTCCATTGTTCCGTTCGGGTTAAGCTTTGTATTCGATACATCTACGAATTTTCCATCTTTATCGGTTACATTATTTACATAAAGTACAGATTTTGATAATTCGGCTCCCATAGAACCCCACGAACTCGGAACTTCAGCATTTTCCATCTTTACACCGTCAAATATAACTTGACAATCCGCTCCGCCCCAGTTACGTCCCCAACCTGCAACATCAAACTTATTTGTTGGGAAATATTTAGAATTACGTATTGTAGTATTTCTGAACAAATAACCTTCACCGTTTGATTTGCAAGCGGTAATCTGTGCTCCGCCCTTTTTATCAGACCAACCGTGAACAGCCACCGTACAATCATCAAATATTACGTTCGTGCCACCGTATATAAAATCCGTTTCACCTTCGATATACGAATTTTTCACGTATAAAATTCCACCGGTATAAAAACTATCCTGCGAACCGATAAAATCGCTGTTGTATATCTCGCAATAATTACCTGCGGCAACTATAGCGGCACTGCGACCCTTTGTCGCACTTGAAAGCGGGTCAAAATCCGCCGTACTTCTGTCGGGAGCGGTTA
>CAYVLG010000208.1:0-2501 GCA_964452345.1 uncultured Lachnospiraceae bacterium | reverse complement strand
CGTCTGCAGTTCATCATTGAAGAAAAGAGCGAGCTGCTGCACAAGGAAGAACAAATTTCCGTCAAAGCGGGCGAGCTTGTCGGAAGGCTTTACGAGTCGATACTTAAGCAATACATCGACCCCGAAAACAGACGCTCGCTCCACAGCCTGAACATTCTCTGCGTGCGCCTCGTATTCTGCTTTTATGCCGAGGACGCGGGAATATTCGGCGAACGCCTGCAGTTTCACAACTATATAAAAAGCTTTGAAACAAAGGAAGTGCGCCGCGCCGTAATCGACCTGTTCCGCGTTCTCGACACAAAATATTCCGAGCGTGACCCGTATCTCGACGAACGGCTTGCCGCATTTCCCTACGTCAACGGCGGTCTTTTCGCCGACGAAAATATAGAAATCCCCAATTTCAACGAAGAAATAGTCAGTCTTATTTTGAACAGTGCGGGCGAAAACTTCGATTGGTCGCAGATAAGCCCCACTATTTTCGGCGCGGTATTTGAATCGACGCTCAATCCCGAGACGCGCCGAAGCGGAGGAATGCACTATACCTCAATCGAAAATATACACAAGGTCATAGACCCGCTGTTTCTCAACGGACTGCGCGGCGAGCTGGCGGAAATAAAGACGGTTAAAGTGCCGAAGCTCCGCAAAGAAAAGGCGGAAGCGTTTCGCAGAAGGCTGTCAGAGCTGACGTTTCTTGACCCCGCCTGCGGTTCGGGCAACTTTCTGACGGAAACCTATATTTCCCTCCGCCGTCTCGAAAACGAGGCACTGACGCTTATTTATGAAGGACAGGTGGCTATGGACTTCGGCGACGTCATCAAGGTATCTATCGGACAGTTTTACGGAATCGAAATAAACGACTTTGCCGTCACCGTTGCCAAAACGGCTCTTTGGATAGCGGAATCGCAAATGATGAAGGAGACCGAGGAGCTGTTAAACGCTCACCTTGATTTTTTGCCTTTGAAATCATATGCAGGTATTGTCGAAGGCAACGCTCTCAAGATAGCTTGGGAAAAGGTAGTACCGAAATCAAAGCTTAATTACATTATGGGAAACCCGCCGTTTGTGGGCTATTCACTGCAAACAGCAAAGCAAAAACAGGATATAATCTCGATTTACACAGATGAACATGGAAAAACGTACAAAACAGCAGGTAAGGTCGACTATGTTGCCGGTTGGTATTTCAAAGCCTCGCATTTAATGCGAGGTACAAAAATACGTACCGCATTCGTATCAACAAATTCCATTACTCAAGGCGAACAGACAGCCGCGGTATGGAAACCGCTTTATGAACGTTTTTTAATCCACATTGATTTTGCTCACCGTACATTTCGCTGGAATAGCGAAGCAAATTTCAAGGCAAATGTACATTGTGTGATTGTAGGCTTCAGCACAGCACCGAGCTCAAAACAAAAGAAACTTTATTCTTCCGAAAAAATACAGCTTGTTGACAATATAAACGCCTATCTTCTTCCTGCTCCCGACATTTTTATAGAAAGCAGAAAAACTCCGCTTTGCGCCGTTCCTTCAATGATGAAAGGCAGTATTCCCGTAGATGACGGCAATTTTTTCTTAAATTCCGACGAGGAGTATGAAGAATTTATAACAAAAGAACCGCAGGCAAAAAAATATATCCGTAAATTCTACGGTGCAAAAGAATATTTACATAATATCAGCCGTCGGTGTCTTTGGCTTGATAATATTACTCCGTCAGAAATAAAAGAAATGCCTTATGTCTCCAAAAGAATACTTGCCGTCAAAGAATTCAGATTAAAAAGCACAAAGGAAGGAACGCGTAAATACGCAAATTATCCCACAAAATTTATGGAAATCCGACAGCCTAAAACACAGTATATACTGTTTCCGTCTCATTCGTCGGAAAACAGAAAATATATTCCCATAGGTTTTGTAAATCCAGATATAATATGCGGCAATGCCAATTTACTTATTTCAAATGCGGATTTTTATCATTTTGGAATTTTAATGTCAAACGTACATATGGCTTGGGTAAGAGCAATTTGCGGAAGAATAAAAAGCGATTACCGATATTCTGCCGATATCGTTTACAACAACTTTCCCTGGTGCCGACCGACGGCGGAGCAAAAAGCAAAAATCGAGGAAACGGCACAAGGCATTCTCAATGCCCGTTCGCTATATCCCGACAGCAGTCTCGCCGAGCTTTACGACGAGGTTGCAATGCCCCCAGAGCTCCGTCGGGCTCATCAGGCAAACGACCGTGCTGTTATGCAGGCATACGGCTTTTGGGGCAAGCTGAACAGCGAAAGCGAATGCGTTGCCGAGCTTATGAAAATGTACAAAAAGCTATCAGAAAAATAATATCCCTGCTCCGCCGACAGGCATAAAAGCTTGTCGGCGGCAATTTTTCAAAATTTTTTTGACTTTTTTTCATTTTCCTATTGACAAACCGCTCCGATTGCGGTATAATAATAAGGCAGTTTCGAGAGAGACGGTAAAAAAGCAAATATGCGAGTGTAGTTCAATGG
>CAYVLG010000207.1:0-2509 GCA_964452345.1 uncultured Lachnospiraceae bacterium | reverse complement strand
CGTTGCAACCGCAACTTCATCTTCGGCCAAAATTCCCATATATCCGCCAAGGCACGGACCGCACGTCGGTGTCGAAACAACACAACCGGCATCAATAAATGTTTCGATATATCCGCGCTTTACACATTCCTTGTAAATAGACTGCGTTGCGGGAATAATGATACATCTGACTCCTTTTGCAATGTGTCTGCCCTTAAATACTTCCGCAGCCGCTTTCATATCAGAAATTCTTCCGTTTGTACAAGAACCGATAACCACTTGATTCGGTACAATTTCCGAGAGCTCGCGGGCATTTTTTGTATTTTCGGGAAGATGCGGACAAGCAACGGTCGGCTCTATTTCCGAAAGATTTATTACGTAAGTTTCGTCATATTCGGCATCATCGTCGGCTTTGTATACATTAAAGCTTCTTCCGACTCTGCCGTTTACGTATTCAAGCGTTATATCATCAACATCAAAAATTCCGTTCTTAGCACCTGCTTCGATGGCCATATTAGCCATACAAAGTCTATCATCAATGGATAAAGATCTCAATCCTTCTCCTACAAACTCCATAGAGCGGTATAAAGCACCGTCAACACCGATTTTTCCTATTATGTAAAGTATAACGTCTTTGCCCGATACAAACGGACGAAGTGCTCCTTTAAGCTCGAATTTTATAGCCGACGGAACTTTAAACCATGCCTCTCCCGTTGCCATACCTGCCGCCATATCTGTGCTTCCGACACCCGTTGAAAACGCACCGAGCGCTCCGTAAGTACAGGTATGAGAATCGGCACCTATAACAAGCTCGCCCGGAGCAACAAGTCCCTTTTCAGGCAAAAGCGCATGCTCAATTCCCATATCTCCGACATCATAATAATTTGAAATATCGAAAGATTTTGCAAATGCCCTGCACTGTTTGCATTGCTGCGCCGCCTTAATATCCTTGTTGGGCACAAAATGATCCATAACAAGCGCTATCTTTTCTTTATCAAAGACCCCGTCAAAACCGTTTTTATTAAATTCGTTTATTGCAACGGGAGAAGTAATATCATTTCCAAGAACCAAATCAAGCTTTGCCATTATAAGCTGCCCTGCACGAACGCTGTCAAGTCCCGCGTGAGCCGCCAATATTTTTTGCGTCATCGTCATTCCCATAGTAAATTCCACCCTTTAATCAATTTGCCGAAATTTTTCTGTTTACGGCGCAAATCAAAGCACTTATCGAGGAAGCTATAATATCATCATGAACTCCTGCGCCCCATACGGTCTTTCCGTTATCAAATGTTATACTTACATAAGTAATCGCCTTTGATGTTGAGCCTTCGGTCAGTGCATGCTCCGTATACGTGAGATTTGTATAATCAATACCGAGCTGTTTTTTAATCGCATTGCTTACTGCGTCAAGACGGCCGTTACCGTCGGCAGATATGTCGTGAAGCTCTCCGCCATAATTTATCGTAACAATAGCTTTAATTGCTTCACCCTTACGTACAAAATGATAATCTACAAGTTCAACGGGAGAATTGATACCAATATACTCATTGCTGAATATTTCAAGCACTTCAGACGGTGAAAGCTCTTTATGCGAACGATCCGAATATCCCTTTACGGTATATCCAACGTCTTCGCGCATTTTTGCGGGAAGAACATATCCGAAATTGTGCTCAAGTAAATATCCTATTCCGCCCTTGCCGGATTGAGAATTTATACGTATAACATCTGTTTCGTATTCCCTTCCGACATCCTTCGGATCTATGGGAAGATAAGGCACGGTCCAATAGCGGCACGTATGGTCTTCTCTCCATTTCATACCCTTGGCGATAGCGTCCTGATGAGAGCCCGAAAAAGCGGCAAATACCAGCTTTCCGGCGTACGGCGTTCTGTCATAAACAGACATTCGCGTTACTCTTTCGTAAAGCTCGGTTACAGACGGCATATCGGAAAAATCAAGCTTGGGGTCAACACCTTGTGCAAACATATTGAGAGCTATCGTAACTATATCGGCATTACCCGTGCGTTCACCGTTTCCGAAAAGAGTTCCTTCAATTCTGTCACCGCCGGCGAGAAGTCCCATTTCAGCATCCGCAACTGCACAGCCTCGGTCATTGTGCGGGTGAAGTGAAATAATTACGTTTTCACGGTACTTCAAGTTGTCACTCATATATTCTATTTGATTTGCATAAACATGAGGCATTGATACCTGCACGGTTACGGGAAGGTTGATTATAACCTTGTTGTCAGCCGTAGGCTTCCAAACGTCAAGAACCGCATTGCATATTTCAAGAGCAAATTCAGGCTCGGTACCTGTAAAAGATTCCGGAGAATACTCAAATTTATAGTTTACTCCCATCTCTTCACTGTATTTTTTGAAAAGCTGTGCTCCGCTGACGGCTATATCTATAATTTCCTGCTTGGACTTTTTAAAAACCTGTTCTCTTTGTGCTACCGATGTGGAATTATAAAGATGAACAATCGCATTCTTTACACCCTTGAGGCTTTCAAAGGTTTTTTTGATTATATGCTC
>CAYVLG010000206.1:1239-2510 GCA_964452345.1 uncultured Lachnospiraceae bacterium | reverse complement strand
TGTCAGTCGTGGTAACCTACGAAGCGCTTTTCGCTTTCTGTATGGTACTTATCGCGCTTGCGACGTTTTTCAAAAACGACCGCAAGTAAACAAAAAAGATAACCGCCTCGGCTCTCAATCGTAGGCGGTTATCTTTAACCCTACGAAGGAAGCAACCGTCATCGGTGCCCCTTCTTTGTCTTTATTATACTCTTTTTCGTTGTGTTTGTCAATAGTTTTTGCAATTTTTTTCAATTGAGCCTGTCGGCTCTCTTTTTTTAAGAACGTTTCGCCGTACTTTGACTTGCCATTGTACTTTATTAGCTTTACTGATTTATAAAAAACTTTTTCAATTAATTGTCAGGAAGTTTTTTGGCTCCACCTTTTTTTCAAAAAAGGTGGACACGTCCTCGTCCTCATATCAAAACTTTCTCTATCTTTTTACCGTTATATACGCACAGCTCGCGTATTCCGCAGGATTTTGCGTAATACGCGGCATCCTCAAAACCGTAAAGAATATTTTTTTTGCAGTGAGCGTCGCTTGCAAGCATAACGCTTGCCTTTTTCTCCGCAAGACGGCGGAGTATCGGCTCCTCGGAATACGCCCTCGTTTTCCAGCCGCGCGCCACCGCGCCCGTATTTATTTCAAAAATCTTATGCTTTTCGATAAGCACGTCAAGCGCCTCGAAAGCAACCGAAAGATACTCGTGCGACCCTGTGTCGACAAACGGAAATTTCTCGTTAAACTTCGTTATTAAATCAAAATGACCGATAATATCGCAGTGTGTTCTGTCCGCCACTCCCGCGACAAGCGCATAGTAGTCCCGCACCATCGCCATGGCGTCGCCGCCGTACAGTTCGCGTATTGCCTCAAAAAAGCTCTTGGGAGTATCGTCAACCTCTATCCTCATTCCGTTTTTCATAACGGCGTGTACCGAGCCGATAACGTAGTCAAAGGCATATTCGGGAGCACCCGAGCCGTAGTCCTGCTCGATACCGAGGAGCACCTGTATCTGACCCGCGTATTTATCCCTTAGTGCGAGTATATTCGCAATATATTCTTTTTGCCCTTTCTCGCTCATTGCCCAATCGCTCTCATGACCGAGATACGAATGTCCCGAAAAGCCTGCCGTGGTACAGCCTGCGGCAATCGCGCCTCTGACCATTCTTTCGGGCGAATCCGTTCCGTCGCAGTAAGAGGTATGCATATGCACATCGCTCTTTATTTTCATTTTGTCATTTTCTCCTGCTTTATCTTATGGTCTATAACGTGACGCGAGGCAAGCTCCTTG
>CAYVLG010000206.1:0-1229 GCA_964452345.1 uncultured Lachnospiraceae bacterium | reverse complement strand
GAGATATCCCCATTTCAATCATAAGCACCATTACGTGATATACAAGGTCGGCGATTTCATATACCGTTTCCGCCCTGTCGTCCGCCTTTGCGGCGATGATAACCTCCGTGGACTCCTCGCCTACCTTCTTGAGAATTTTGTCTATTCCCTTCTCAAACAGATAGGTAGTATACGAGCCTTCCTTCTTTTCCTTTTTTCTGCCTTCGATAAGCTTCATAAGGCTTTCGAGCGAAAATTCCTCGGCGCCGTTTTCGTAAACCGTCTCGTTAAAGCAGGAATCAGCTCCCGTATGGCACGCGGGACCGTCCTTGTAAACGGTTACGGTCAGCGCGTCTCTGTCGCAGTCCGTAACGATTGAAACGATGTGCTGTTTGTTGCCCGACGTCTCTCCCTTTCTCCAAAGGCATTTTCTTGAGCGAGACCAAAAGCAGGTCGTGCCCTCCTCCATACTGATTTTCAGGCTCTCCTTATTCATATATGCGACCGTCAGCACCTTTTTCGATACCGCGTCGACGACCACCGCGGGAATAAGACCGTTTTCATCGAATTTAAGCTCTTCTATGTTCATCATTTTAACACCTCATATTCTTACGTTGATTGAATTGCCTGCAAGCGTTTTTTTCAAATCTCTTATATTCACCTCGCCGAAATGGAATATCGAGGCGGCAAGCCCCGCATCCACTAACGGAAGGGTCTTAAACAGCGTGACAAAATCCTCTTTGCAGCCCGCTCCGCCCGACGCTATGACGGGAACAGAGACGGCATTGCAGACGGCGTCGAGCATTTCAAGGTCAAAGCCCTTTTTAACGCCGTCGGTATCAATACTGTTTACGACGACCTCGCCGGCTCCGTCGGAAACGCAGCGCTTTATCCAGGAAATTGCCTCCATACCCGTATTCTCGCGTCCGCCCTTGGCAAATACGCGGAACGTGCCGTCAACGCGCTTTACGTCGACGGACAGCACGACGCACTGATCTCCGTATTTTTTCGCCGCCTCCGATATAAGAGACGGATTTTTTATTGCGCCCGAATTTACGCTGACTTTATCCGCTCCGCTCTTAAGTACCCTGTCGAAATCGTCAAGCGTATTTATTCCGCCGCCGACCGTAAGCGGAATGAACACACGCTCCGCGGTCTCCCTCAAAATGTCGGTGAACAGCGCTCTGCCATCGGAGGACGCGGTTATATCGTAAAAAACCAATTCGTCCGCGCCGCAGTCGCTGTATTTT
>CAYVLG010000205.1:0-2520 GCA_964452345.1 uncultured Lachnospiraceae bacterium | reverse complement strand
AAAACGATTGACAGCCTGTTTTGCGTATCCATAAGTATATAGGAGCCTGCCGCGCCGTCCCAGCCGAACTCGCCGAGAGGGCTTTTTTGTCCTCCGTCGCGGTTTACGAGCGTTCTCATACCGAGACCGTAACCGTAGCCTTCGCCTGCGGCACAGGTGAAATCACAGTTGACCGTGAAGCTCTTCAGCTGTTCTTTTTTTATTTCTGCGACCGTTTCGGGCTTTAAAAGACGGTATCCGTTTTCGGCTGTGCCGAAATTTGCCATCGCGTCGGCAAATTTGGAATAATCTTCGGCGGTGGAAATCACGCCCGCGCCTCCCCCGTCAAAACGGCTGAACGGGTGTGAAAGATAGTCGTTTTGTGCGTGAACGACCTTGTGCCCGTCCGCTTGATATTTGTAAATCGGAGCTATATGTACGTTCGGCTGTACGTCGGCGGCAAAATACGTGTTCTGCATTCCGAGCGGCTCGAAAACGTTTGTTTTCATATATTCGGCAAACGGCATCTGCGAAACCGTTTCGATTACCGCTCCCAAAATATCAAGGCATATGCTGTACTGAAATCTTTCGCCGGGTTCGAAAATCAAGGGCTCGCGTACCGCGGCTTTTGCAAAATCAAGCGCAGATACCGTCAGCTGACCGTCGAAAAGCTTGTTGAAGCTCGGCTTGTCAAAATCGTAGTCAAAACCTGCCGTCATCGTCAGCAGGTGCTTTACCGTTATCGGAGCGTCAGGCTCCTTTCTTTTTCCGTCCTTCAAAACATAGCAGTCCTTGAAAAACGGAAGATAATCGTAAACGGGGGCGTCGAGGCTGATTTTTCCCTCCTCGGCGAGCCTCATGGTTCCCGCAACCGTCATCGGCTTTGTGCAGGAATAAAGCGCATAGCTTTCGCCGCCGCACGTTTCGGTTCTCTTGTCCATATCGGAATATCCGTACTGTTTTCTGAAAATTACTTTGTGATTTTGCTTTATTATTATGTCACATCCCGGGATATCGAGGCGGTTGTACGTATCCGCTATGTGCCTGTCCAACATTGAAAAATCCATTTAAAAACCTCCGCATGTTGATTTAACCGAATAAATTATAGCACGGAAGCCCGCCGAAAACAAGTCGGATTTGAAAAATCGTAACATTGTTTGATAAAATCGAAATATATTTGCTGAAAAATGCGCGCTTTTGTTTTAAAATATATTATAAGGGGATTTTTGCCCCAAAAACGAAAGTGAGGAATAAAAAATGAAATTTCCAACGAAAAGATTACTTGAGAAATACGAAAACAATCCCGTAATGTCACCGGACAGAATGCCTGTACAGTGCCTGTATACCTTCAATCCCGGAGCAATAAAGTACAAGGACGAATACATAATGATGATGGACGTGACGGGCACGGACGATATACACAGAATATGGATAGCGAGAAGTAAGGACGGCTACAATTTCACTCCCGATCCCACGCCTCCCGCATGGCCCGCTCCCGACCCCACGCACCCCGAAATGAATACATATGACCCCCGTATAACAAAATTCGGCGACGAATATATAATTCTTTATGCAAGCGACCTTGAACAGAATCAGTGCCGAGTAGGAATTATAAAGACGAAGGATTTTGAGCATTTTGAAAGAGTTGCCACGGCGAGCGAGCTCGGCAACAGAAACGGTGCGCTTTTCCCCGAAAAGATAAACGGACTGTACTGCCGTCTCGACCGTCCCTTCGGCGACGAGCAGAAGCCGTGCTCTATGTGGGTAAGCTATTCTCCCGACCTCGTATTCTGGGGCAAGAGCGAGCCCGTAACTTTTGAGGGCAAGCCGTTTATGGACGGCTTCAAGATGGGAGCGGGAGCGGTTCCGATAAGAGTCAAGGAGGGCTGGCTTGAAATATATCATACCGTTTCCACCACGTGCAACGGCTTCGTTTACAGAATCAAGGCGTGCATACTTGACGCGGAAAACCCCGCAAAGATAATCGGACACACCAAGGACTTTATTTTGTGGCCGGAGCACGACTACGAGATGAAGGGAAGAGTAGCAAACGTAACGTTCGTGTGCAATGCAATTCCCGAGCCCGACGGAACGCTCAAGATATATTACGGAGCGGCTGACACCAATATAGGTCTGGCAACGGGAAGAATCGACGAGATTGTCAAGGCCTGCCTTGAGGACTGAATAATATAAAAATAACGGCAGATATTTTTTGTTCGGCTGAACGTAAAAAAGCTTTGCGCGTATTTGTTTAATATTAATAAATATCATATTAAATGTGTACAAAACAAGGTTTGCGAACTTGTATAAATTGCATTCGGGAATTTTTGAAAGTGTACTTTTGTACTACAATAATGAAATCTCTCGAATGCAATTAAATTGCCTGAAAGCAAAGTCTGTGGTGCAAAATTGTGATTTGTGCGCAAATCCAAATTGAATTATTTGTGATAATTCCGAAAAATGACGTAAAACGGGCAAAAAATGAAAAATAAATTCAAACGGCAAATCCTACAATAGTGAAATCGTTCGCTATCATATGGC
>CAYVLG010000204.1:0-2532 GCA_964452345.1 uncultured Lachnospiraceae bacterium | reverse complement strand
TAGGGACCGTAAATTCCCTTGTCGCATACGTTTCCGTTTTCGTCAAGCACGGCTCCCTCGTCAAAGTCGATTCCGTACCTCGAAAGTGTATTTATAAGTCCCTCGGCGGCTCCCGCAACCTCTCGGCGTGCGTCCGTGTCCTCAATTCTGAGATAAAGCACGCCGCCGCTTTGATGTGCGAGACGCTCGGCAACGGTTGTGGGAAACAGTCCGCCGAAATGGACGAAGCCCGTCGGGCTTGGTGCGAAACGCGTTACTTTCGCCCCTTCGGGGAGACTGCGCGGCGGAAATTTTGTTTCCATATCCGCAGGTGAGGCGGTGACGTTCGGAAAGAGAAGCTCTGCAAGTGTTGAATAATCCATATTTTTATATCCTTTCGGTGTGTTGTGGTTTTTAAAAGAAATATGCCGCGTTGTCGAGTGCCTGTCCGAGCAGGGCAGGGGCACCGTGCCCCGGATATATTTTCATCGTCGGAGGCAGGGAACGCAGCTTTTCGAGCGAGGCGTATATTTGCTCCGTGCTTCCGCTCCAAAGATCGCATCTGCCGATACTTTCGGCAAACAGCGTGTCACCCGTGACGGCAAAGTCGTCGCATACCAAACAAACGCTTCCTGCCGAGTGTCCTGGGGTGTGGAGTACCTTAAGTTCCTCGCCGCCTATTTTTATAATGTCGCCGCCGTCAAGCAATACGTCTGCTGCTTGGTGAACGCATTCCTTGCCGTAAAAATCGTAATATGCGTTCTTTTTGCCGTCGGTCAGCATTATTGCGTCGTTTTTGTGAATATATGCCTTGACGGGGCACGCTTGACGAAGAGTGTCGAGGGATATCGTGTGATCGTAATGTCCGTGCGTCAGAAGAATACCCTCAAGGTGAACGTCTGCTTCGGCAAGCGCGGTATTTATGGCGTTTACCGAGACCGCGGGATCTATTACGTAGGCGGAACAGCCCGAATAAACAATATAGGTGTTTGCGCCGAACGAATACGGGCACACGGTTTTTATTTGCATTGTTCGTACCTCCGGGGTTTTATAATACCATACCGTATATTATACCACAACTTTGAAAAAATGTCTATATCGCCGATAATATTTTTATATATAAATTTTGTAACAATTTTTTGACGCGCTTGCAAAAGACTCGGAAATCTGTTATAATATGCGTATAAGGCTTCCGTGAGGCGGGGAAAAAATGAGAAACATACGGTCGGAATTGAATGCCGAAGCAATGGCGGAAATGCTTGAGCTCCTCGGCTGTGACAAAAAATTTTTTTTGGAAAAAGCCTCTGATTTTGAGCGTTTTTGTGCGTGCGTTTCGGCACTTGATATGCTTGAGGGCAGCGAGGCGGCGGAAAATTTTGTTTTGAGACTTGAGCAAATCTTAAACAGAGAAATATGTGCGGCTGAGCTGACCTCAATAGGAGCGGTGAAGCTCTGGCGGGAATATAATGAGAAAAAATACGGTGATGAATACACGCGTTGCGGTGACGAATATTTTTGTTTGCCAAAACGGTTTTCTTTTGGGCAATATTGTGTCGAAAAAGACAATAATATGTCGTTGCCGGTTTGCTTAAACAAACTGTTGGAAAGTCAGCCGAAGGAATTTTTTAAAAACGGAAATGCTCTTGATGAATACAGCAGTAGCGGCGTGTATGCAACTTTTTTGAACGGAGCGTTTTGCCGCCCCAACAGATATGCTTGTACAGAAGCACTGAAAAAGACTGTTGGCGGCGAAAAATTAAATAATTCTGAAATTAATGCCGTATTATCGCAGTTTATACTTGAGATTATCTATTCAAAAAAATGCGGAAAAATACAATTGTATTTAGAGCTGAACGACAACTCGGATTACGTAAGAGCCTTCGTCGAATATCTTGGCTTCAGACGCCTTTCGGCAAGAATATATCTTTGTGCGGGTGCGGGAGTTGAGCCGAATATTATAGTCGATATATGCCGCGGCGGCGGAGACGCGTGCTTCACAACTCCCGTTTTGAAATGCCGTGAAAAAAACGAAAAGGAATATTTAAAAAAAATTATAAGTATTTATCCTAAAGCTTTGATAAAAAGTGCCGACGAACTTCGGATTTGCGGTAAAAATTGCACAAACGATTTTTGATATTAATGTTTTGAAATGTATTGACAATTACTTGATTGTATGTTAAAATGATTCGTGAAAAGTCGGCATTTGCCGCATTGTAAAGATATTAATAATATGAAAGGTTTTGCAAAAATGGAAAAAATTATCAAGGTCGGTATAATCGGCTGCGGCGGTATTGCAAACGGGAAGCATATGCCGTCACTAAAAAAGGTAAAAAACTGCGAAATGGTCGCATTCTGCGATATAATTCCCGAAAAGGCGGAAAAGGCGGCAAAGGAATACGGAGCCGAGGGCGCGAAGGTGTTCACGGATTATAAAGAGCTCCTGGCAAGGGACGAGTTGGACGTTGTTCACGTGTGTACTCCCAACCGCTCCCACAGCTTTATCACCGTCGACGCTCTTGAGGCGGGCAAGCACGTAATGTGCGAAAAGCCGAT
>CAYVLG010000203.1:0-2548 GCA_964452345.1 uncultured Lachnospiraceae bacterium | reverse complement strand
GTTGCGGCAACAAGCGACGGACAGAGCGCAATAATTACGTCAAGCATTATACGTCTCGTGCTTGCCGCAGCTTTAACGTGCGGCGCCGGAGAGACCAAAAGTACACTGTTATCCATTATTTTGCACCTCCGTTTTTAGATTGATATTCTCTAAGCATAGTCTTTGCAAGTTTATTGCTTTGAACCAGATCGCGCTTTGCGGGACACACGTAGCTGCAGCAGCCGCATTCCATACAAAGATTTACCTTTGTTTTTTCAAGCGCGGCGGCATCACCGAGCTCATATGCCTTTGATATTTCACACGGAGACAGCCCGAACGGACAGTGCGAAACGCATCTTCCGCACTTTATGCAAGCAGTGGTTTTTGGCGGAGTCGCGTCTTTTCGGTTAAAAGCAAGAATCGCATTATTCTGCTTAAGCACGGGGCTTGACAAATCGGGCAGTGCCATTCCCATCATGGGACCGCCGTAAATTATTTTGCGCGGCGGCTCCGAAAAGCCTCCGCAGAATTCGATAAGCTCAAGCACTGGAGTTCCTATCGGAACAATAACATTCTGCGGATTCACTATTGCCGAACCGTCGACCGTTACGCACCTTTCGACCAAGGGCATTCCCGTTTTTATATATTTTGCGATTGCCGCAACGGTTGTGCAGTTTATTACAAGCACACCGCAGTCTATCGGAAGCCGACCTTCCTTTATCACTCTGCCGAGCGTATGGTATACGAGAACCTTTTCTCCGCCCTGCGGATAAAGCGACGGCATAGATTTAACCTCGACTCCGCTCATATCCGCGGTCGCCGTCCTCATACTCTCGATACATTTTTTCTTGTTATTTTCGATACCTATCACGGTACGGTCTATTCCGAGGAATTTCATAAGCATTGAAATTCCTTCGGCAACGTAATCCGCGTCGTCAATCATAGTTCTCGTATCCGACGTTATGTACGGCTCGCATTCCGCGCCGTTTACGACAATCGTATCTATCTTTGAAGAATCCGCCGAAAGTTTGACAATAGTCGGAAATCCCGCTCCTCCGAGTCCGACAATGCCGCTGTCCCTCATTGCCTCAAGGAATTCCTCCCTGTTAGTCACCGTCGGAGGCTTTATAGCTTCGCTGACGCTCTGCTCACCGTCTGTCTCTATAATAACAGTCGTTACTTTTGCTCCGGAAATTACGGTCATCTCATCTATCTTTTTAACCGTTCCCGAAACTCCCGAATATATCGGCGAAGAAAGACCTCCCGTCGGCTCGCCTACAAGCTGTCCGACCTTTACGGTATCTCCGACTTTAACAACCGGCTTTGCCGGCGCGCCTATGTGCATAGACATAGGTATAACAGCCTTTTTGGGTGCTCCCATTCTTACGGGAACCATATCTGCAGTATTTTTACAGTGCCGCAGCCGCACTCCCTTTAATTTCAGCATAAAAAACCGCCTCTGTATTTACTACACTGATATTATACCATTACATCACCCCGTTGTCAATAATGTATATATGCTTGGCAAACAAAAATTTACAAATTACGCATTACATTATTCGATAAACTGTGGTAAAATAATATTACTGTTTTAAAGGAGGGCTGTATTTTGCTTATTTTCAATTCGACAAATATAAAATCAATTCAATCAAGCGTTATAGCGCTCGGCTGTTTCGACGGCGTTCATCTGGGACACATGGCGGTTATCGGTAAGGCAAAGGAGCAGGCAAAGCAGTATAATCTTCCGCTGACGGTACTGACGTTTGAGGAGCCGCCGCGCAATTTCTTTTCGGATACTCGCATTCCGACAATATCGACCTTGGAGGAAAAACTTGCACTTTTAGACAAGGCAGGCGTGGACATTGCCGTATGCCTCCCGCTGAATAAAGAAATATTTTCAATCACGCCCGAATGCTTTGTCCGAGATATTCTTATCGGTACTCTGCACGCTTCAAAAATTGTCTGCGGATATAATTATACCTTTGGAAAAAATGCAGGCGGAAATACAGACCTGCTTCGGACATTGTGCAACAAGGAGAAAATCGAATTAAGCGTAGTTCCGCCGCTGACGTATAACGGAGCAGCTGTCAGTTCTTCCCTGATACGAGGTGCAATCGAAAAAGGCGACGTTGAATATGCCGCCAATCTGCTCGGCAGACCGTTTTCAATAACGGAAACGGTTATTGACGGTCAGCATTTGGCACGCACACTCGGATTCCCGACGGTAAACATAATTCCCGCGCCGGGACGTTTAATACCCTTGCACGGGGTATATGTCACAAAAATACATTTTAAGAATCAAGAAAAATACGGAATTACAAACATCGGTATCCGTCCTACCGTAAATACAAATATATTATGTGCAGAAACGCATATATTTGATTTTGACGGAAATTTGTATGCTGAAAAAATAACTGTCGAATTTTTGCATTTTTTGAGAGAAGAACGGCGGTTTAATTCGGTTGAGCAAATGTCGGTTCAGGTGAATAATGATATCAAGAGAGCGAAGGAAATTTTATCGTTATAATTTTCAGTCAGTTTTTAAAGTAAAAAAAGCACTTACGGACAA
>CAYVLG010000202.1:0-2565 GCA_964452345.1 uncultured Lachnospiraceae bacterium | reverse complement strand
CCTCTTTGCCTTTTTCAAGCGGGCGTCCGCAGTCGGGACATTTGCCGTCCGTCACCTGCGACTCGGTGAAGAAGGATTCGCAGGGGGTGCAGTACCAGCCCTCGTAGTAGCCCTTATATATATCTCCGCTGTCGTAAAAACGCTTAAACATTTTTTCGACCGCCGCGACGTGATAGTCGTCGGTGGTGTGTATAAACCAGTCGTAGGACGCGCCCATACGGTCCCAGATACCCTGTATAACGCTCGAAACGCCGTTTGCGTATTCCTTGGGGGTAACTCCCTTTTCACGCGCCAGATTTTCAATCTTCTGTCCGTGTTCGTCCGTTCCCGTGCAGAAGAAAACGTCGTATCCGCGCGCTCTCTTGTAGCGCGCCATGGCGTCGGTTGCTATGACCTCGTAGGTATTTCCGAAATGCGGCTTGCCCGAGGCATACGGGATAGCCGTGGTTATATAATATTTTTCACTCATTTTTTATTCCTCTCCTTCGGTAAATCTTCCGTTTACCATTACGTTTACAATATCAAGTCTGTTCGTATCCGCGCTTATGATAAGGTCGGCTCTTTTGCCTATGTCGACAGATCCGCGGCTGTCGAAAACGCCTATATCGCGCGCGGGATTTTCCGTTGCGCACAGAATGGCGTCGGTAAGCGGTATTCCGCAGAAGTCGATGAGGTTGTTTACCGCACCGTCAAGCGTAAGCGTGCTTCCCGCGAGCGCGCCCTCGGGCGTCGTCGCGATACCGTTCTTTACAACGGCGGGGTTGCCCGCAATCGAATATTCGCCGTCGGGACAGCCCGTCGCCTCCATACTGTCGGAAACGAGCACCGCGCGCTTGAAGCCGAGCATTGAATACGCAAGCTTTATCATCTGCGGAGCTATATGTATTCCGTCGCATATCAGCTCTCCGAAGCATTCGCCCGTCAGAGCGGCGCAGACCGCTCCTCCGTCGCGGTGATGAAGCGGAGGCATTGCATTGAAAAGATGGGTATATGCCGTAACTCCGTTTTTCTCCGCCTGTCTTGCCTGTGCGTAGTCGGCGTCGGTATGTCCGAGAGAAAGCGTCGCTCCGATTTCCTTTGCTTTTTTCGCAAAAGCTCCGTCGGTATCAAGCTCGAACGCCGCACTTATCTGGAGGCAGCGGCAGGCTCCGAATTCGGGATTTTCCAGCTCCCTCGGGTCAAGGGCGGTCAGCAGATTCTCGGCATGAGCCCCCTTCTTTTTCGGATTTAAATATCTTCCCTCAAAATGCACTCCGCAGAAATCCGCCTCGCCGTCTCCCGCGCGGAAGGCGTTTATTTTTGCCGTGCACCGAAGCATTTCGTCAAACGGTGCGGACGCCAGGGTCGGCATTACGGTAGTTACGCCGTGACGTGCGTAATCGCGTGCCATAACAGACATATTCTCATTTGAGGCGCCGATAAAATCGAAGCCTGCGCGTCCGTGCGTATGTACGTCGATAAGTCCGGGAAGCACCGCCATACCTTCAAGGTCGATACCCTTTTCATCGGGGAAATTGCCGATATCCGCAATGATACCGTCGCTGATTTTTATATCCGCACGCTCAAAGCTGCGCGTGGAATTTCTGTAAACGCTCGCATTTTTCAGCAGCATACCAATACCTCCGCAAAAATAATCGTATATTAACTTATATTATACCAAATTTTCGCGTATTTTACAAGAGGTAAAAGCAAAATAAAAGCCTCAAAGCTCAAATATTTCCGCTATCCGCCGTCCCAGCACTTATTCAGCTTTTCGGCGAGCCAGCGGTCGCACTCCTCCGCCTTTAGGAGTTCCTCCGCCGTTTGGCTGACACGCCGTGCGTTTTTCTGCGGATAAGCGCCCGAGTACGTCCGCGTTCCGCTTTGATAACAGCCCGCGTATTTAGTGTTTTTTGTTCGGTTATCGGCGGTTTTGCCGTTCACGTGCTTTTCGTCCCGCACTTCGGCACGCATTTGTAAAGTATACGCTTCCGCGCGTTCGGACGGCGCGTCCGCCTCTTCAAAAAATTTATTTTTTTCTTGCTCATTCTGCCGCTCTGCGGCAGGTGCGGAGCACGGCGTATCTCCGATACGCTCGGCGGAGCCGGCGGCGGCAGCCTCACTGTCACTGTCAATATCGCTGTCAATATCACTTTCACTTTTACTATCATTATCACTATCGGGTTTTTGGGTTTTTGAAAAAAACCATTCGGTTTTTTCGGTTAAAAAATTCGGCTCTTCGGGATTTTGATTTTTTCTCGGTCTGCCTCCCTTTTTGCCGTTTGCGGTGTTTTTTTCGCACCGCTCCGCGTATGCCTCGCCGTCGCGGTCTAAAGTATTTTTTATGCTCGCAAACGCCATACGCAAAACGGGCGTCATTTCCTCACCTGCCGCGCCTCGGGTTACGTAATTGAATATCGCGCTTATGAGTATGCCTCGTTCCTCAAGGGTCAGCAGTTCGAACATATCCATCATATCGTTATAAAGCAAAAAGCTCTTTCTTTTATTGTTTTCTGTCATATTACCTCCTTGGGGACGCGTCCACCTTTTTTGAAAAAAAGGTGGAGCCAAAAAACTTCCTGAAAA
>CAYVLG010000201.1:0-2566 GCA_964452345.1 uncultured Lachnospiraceae bacterium | reverse complement strand
TTTTTTTCAAAAAAGCGCAAACGCGTCCCCCGCGTCCCCAGAATACATAAAGGAGAAAATAAAATGGCAAAAACAAATATCGTTGATTGGAAAACAATTACAAACTTTGTAGTCGATTCATTCGTCGGCTACGGCGTTCCGCGCGCCGACGCGGAAATATGCGCGGACGTGCTTCTTGAGTCCGACAAACGCGGAATCGAATCGCACGGCTGCAACCGCTTCAAGCCCGTTTACCTTGACAGAATTAAGGCGGGCATTCAGAACCCCGTTACGAATTTTGAAATAGTCAAGGAGACCGAAACGACGGCGGTCGTCGACGGTCACAACGGAATGGGACAGGTCATCGGTCACAGAGCGATGAGTATGGCTATCGAAAAGGCAAAGAAATACGGTATGGGTATGGTCGTTGTGCGCAACTCCTGCCACTACGGCATTGCAGGCTACTATACGTCGATGGCGACAAAGGCGGGCTGCGTCGGTATGACGGGTACAAACGCGCGCCCCACGGTCGCGCCGACCTTCGGCGTCGAGGGTGCCTTCGGAACAAACCCGCTGACTCTCGGCGTTCCGACCGACGAGGCTTTTGACTTTAACTTTGACTGCGCCACGTCAATAACACAGAACGGCAAGCTTGAATACTATCAGCGCATAGGTCACGAGGTAGCCGACGGAACGGTCGTAGGTGCCGACGGAAAAGCGGTTCTCGGCGACGCAGGCGAAGCACTGAAGAAGATAGGCAGGGGAGAGGCGGCTCTTACGCCCCTCGGCGGTATCGGCGAGGAGCTGGCAGGATATAAGGGCTACGGCTTTGCAATGTTCGTTGAGTTTATGAGCGCGGTACTTCAGGACGGACACTACGGACAGTATCTGACGGGCAAGGACGAAAACGGCAATAAGAGACCTTACGGTCTGGGTCATTTCTTCATCGCCATAGATACCGAGCACTTTATGGGCGAGGACGTCTGCCGCAAAAAGGCGGGCGACATTATCCGCGAGGTTCGCGGAGTGAAGAAGGCTCCGAACGCGGAGCGCATATATACGGCGGGCGAAAAGGAATACGAGATACGTCTCGCACGCCACGCGGGAGTGCCGATAAACGAATCCGTACAGAAGGAATTTATCGCGGTTCGCGACGAGTTGGGACTGTCTTACAAATTCCCGTTTGAGGATTGACGAAAGGATTTTTCAGATGAACATAAGAGAAGAAGCTTTGAAAAAGCACTATGAATGGAACGGCAAAATAGAGGTCGTTTCGCGCGTTCCCGTCGAGAGCAGGCAGGACCTTTCGCTGGCGTACACCCCCGGCGTTGCCGAGCCGTGCCTCGAGATACAAAAGGACGTCAGCAAATCTTACGAGCTGACGAGGCGCAAGAATCTTGTCGCGGTAGTTACCGACGGAACGGCGGTTTTGGGTCTCGGCGACATCGGACCCGAGGCGGGTATGCCCGTTATGGAGGGCAAATGCGTGCTTTTCAAGGAGTTTGCCGACGTTGACGCATTTCCGCTCTGCATACGCTCCAAGGACGTTGATACGATTGTAAATACGGTTACTCTGCTGGCGGGAAGCTTCGGCGGAATAAATCTTGAGGATATATCCGCTCCGCGCTGTTTTGAGATTGAGCGCAGGCTTAAGGAAACCTGTGATATTCCCGTATTTCACGACGACCAGCACGGAACGGCGATAGTCGTTGCGGCGGCTCTGCTTAATGCGCTTAAGGTTGTCGGAAAGAGTCTCGGTGACGTCAGAATTACAATGAGCGGTGCGGGTGCCGCAGGCATTTCCATCGCAAAGCACCTCATCAATATGGGGGCGGACCCGAAAAAAATGCTGATGTGCGACATTAACGGCATACTTTGCGAGGGCGACGATAGAATGAATTCGGCTCAGGCGGCAATGGCGGCGGTCACAAACGCGGAGTACAGGCAGGGAACGCTTGCCGACGCTCTCAAGGGTGCCGACATATTCGTCGGCGTTTCCGCTCCGAATATCGTGACAAAAGAAATGATAGCCTCTATGGCAGAAAACGCGATAGTTTTCCCGATGGCGAACCCGACCCCCGAGATAAGTCCCGCGCTGGCGCGCGAGGCGGGAGCGCGTATCGTCGGAACGGGACGTTCGGACTTTCCCAATCAGATTAACAATCTTCTTGCTTTCCCCGGAATTTTCCGCGGTGCGCTTGACTGCCGCGCCTCGTGCATAAACGAGGAAATGAAGGTCGCCGCTTCGCAGGCGCTTGCCTCGCTCATTCCCGAGGAAGAGCTGAACGACGAGAATATTATCGTTTCCGCGCTCAACAAGAGCGTTGCTCCCGTGGTTGCCAAAGCAGTTATGGGCGCGGCGCGCAAAACGGGTGTTGCGAGAATATAAGGGGACGCGTGGGGATGCGATTTACGCTTTTTTGAAAAAAAGGTGGAGCCAAAAAACTTCCAACGAATTATTTTTAGGTCAAACCCTTAACGGTATCTGAAAACGTGATTGTTTTTGCCGTTTGTTGTCCTATAAAAGTTTTAGTCAAGTTTTTTCAAAAACTTGCGCTGTCAAGGCGCGCAGCCTTGCCGCACTCCG
>CAYVLG010000200.1:0-2574 GCA_964452345.1 uncultured Lachnospiraceae bacterium | reverse complement strand
GGGACTTTTATATGACATTTTGTTCGCCAACCTTTCCGTATATTTTCTTTAATTCGTTTATATTTGCCTGCTGTTCGCGGGTGAGACCGAAGCCCATAAACCTGCACGTATGATCGTTTTTCAGTATGCAGAAGCACATTCTTTTCCAGCTCGGAATATCCTTGCTGGACTCTATATTGTCCGTGTCGTCGGGGATTTTGTCGAGGAAAATTACACGCGAATGCTTCATTATCGTATAATTCGATACGCCGTTCCGCCTTATTCTGTAGCCCTTTTCTTCAAGCTCGCGGATTGTTGCCTCGTCAAGTCCGCCGCCCGTTCTGTGCCAGAATTCTATTGAAGTTTTAAATTTTTTAATATAGTTGTTTCTTATCTTCACGGGCAGTGTGTCAAGCAGAAATTTGGTATAGGATTCCCACGTGTGCCCCTCGGGGAGCGTGAGATTTCTGTAACCGAGAGCCTTGGTTTTTCCGTAAATCGCACCGAAATTGACTCCGCGTACCCGACCGATAAGCCTTGTCCATATTACGGGGTCTATTACTCTGTACATATTTAAGCTTTCCTTGGCGTAATCGTTGAACGGAGACGCGACGCGCATTTGGTCGGGAGACAGTCCCGCCTTGAAATACAAATCGTAAAGCTTGTTGTAGTCGTAGCTGAATTGGTAATATGCGTGCCAAACGTCGGCTACCGACCAATCGTACAGAGGAGAAGCAGACCATACGTCCTTGAACTGCTTGGTTATGTAGCAGGTTCCTTTATAGCCGTAGCGTTTATTGACGATACCGCTGTAACGGTGGAGGGATTCGTCCGTTCTCATTCCGAGCAGACAAACCGTCTTTTTGTTTCCGTGAGATATTTTGTACCAGCGGGCGAACTGTTTTGCCAAATCCTCTTGGTGCATACGGTACGTATAAGTCGTTATCGGATTGTTTTCGAGATTTATTACGTAGGGGTGGCGCGGCATAGGTCTTACCCAAAGTTCTCTTTTTGTGTCGTCCCACGGATACCAAAACATCTCATAGTTGCTGACCGAGGTTCTTGTTGCCATAGGCAGACAGACCCAATACAGCTCCGCCTCGTTGCGTACCCGTTCCATTGTGCGTTCGATGTATTCCGTGGTTACGGTGTATTGAGCTTCAAAATCCTGATGAAATACGCCTATTTTTTTGTCGGGATAATTTTTATTGCGAAAATCGAGCACGAGGTTCAGCAAAAGTCCGCTGTCTTTTCCTCCGGAAAAGGAAACGAAAATATTGTCAAATTCCTTGAAGATAAAATCCAAGCGTTCCAGCAGTGCCTCGTACACGTTGGCTTTTTCATAATGCTTTTTCATATTGCATTCACCCGTACAGCTTCATATATTGCATCGGACAGCTCGCAGAATTCTTTTACTCCGAGTTTTTCGCCGCGTATGTCGGGGGAGTGACCGCAGGCAATTATGATTTGCGTCAGCTGTTCCTTCGTCAGCTCTCCGAAGCCTGCCGACAGCGCATTCGGAAGAGTTTTGCGCCTTTGCTCGAATGCCGCTTTTACCGTTCTGAAAAATATTTGTTCGTCAAGAGGAACATACGGCTTTTCCTTGTGCAGCCGTATTCTGACAACGCTTGATTCCACCTTCGGAGAGGGAACAAAATTATGAGCACCGACGCGGAAAAGCCGTTCGGGAGCACCGTAATAGTTGAGTACGGAAGTTATTGCTCCGCAGTCTTTGGCTCCGGGAGACGTGCACAGTCTGTCCGCAACTTCCGACTGTATCATTACGGTTATATAATCAAACGGAAGCTTGGACTCCAATAGCTTCATAAGTATAGGCGTCGTTATATAGTAGGGAAGATTTGCGCATACCGAAACTTTGCCGCGTTCAAAATAGGGTGCGAGAAGTTCGTTTAAGTCAAGCTTCATTATATCGCTGTTTATTACTGTTACGTTGGAGAAGCTTCCGAGTGTGTATTTTAGAACGGGTATAAGTCCGCTGTCTATTTCAACGGCTATTACGCGCTTGTATCTTACCGCAAGCTCCCGCGTCAGCGAACCGACGCCGGGACCGATTTCAAGTACGGTGCTTTCGCAGTCATCACAGCAGTTGTCGGCGATGTCCTCGACGACCGAAACGTTTGTGAGAAAATTCTGCCCGAATTCCTTTCGGAAGGACAGAGAAAACATATCCATAATTTGCTTTATTGTTTTTATGTCGCAAAGATTCATAGCTGAAGGCTCCCCGTATAATATCCTTATTGACAATATTCTACCATAAATTGCCTGAAAAATCAACATCAAAATCAAGTTTCATCGGCTCAAAATAAATTATTTTTATTTTTTCGGAAAAATATCTTGACAAAACGAGGCTTTTGTATTATAATATTAATGTTTGCTGGTGTAGCACAGTCGGTAGTGCAGCTGATTCGTAATCAGCAGGTCGTGTGTTCGAGTCACATCACCAGCTCCAAAAAGCGTATTGCTAAATTGCAATACGCTTTTTTGCGTATTTAGGGATTGATATCAGGCGGTTATTTGCGTAAAGCCTCGGCTTTGAAATTGTGTTTTGCATTTTATAACTTTTTTGGCACTTTT
>CAYVLG010000199.1:0-2583 GCA_964452345.1 uncultured Lachnospiraceae bacterium | reverse complement strand
CCAAAAAGAGCGAAACGAAAATGTACAAGAATTACATAAGAGAGCGCGACGCCGAGATTGAAAAGGGAGCTGCCCATTATACAGCCGCAGAGGCTGTCGAAATGGGCGGAAAATTCGACCTCGGAGACGGAATGACGCTGACGGTGCTTGACAGCTGGTACTACTATAATCAGTCGAAAACGGAAAACGACCATTCCGTATGCACTATGATTGACGACGGCAAAAACAGCTATATTTTCACGGGCGACCTTGAAAAGGACGGAGAAGAAAAGCTGGTCGAGATGAACGATTTGCCCGAGGTCAAGCTTTACAAGGCGGGACATCACGGCTCCAAAACATCGTCGAACGATTGCCTGCTTCAGGTCATAAAGCCCGAAATAATCTGCGTTTGCTGCTGCTGCGGAAGCCCCGAATATACCGACGAGCCGGAAAATCAGTTCCCGACCCAGCAGTTTATAAACAGAGTCGCGCCGTATACAGACGCGGTGTACGTGACGACGATGTGCGTCGACTATAAAAACAGCAAATTTGAGTCTATGAACGGAAATATAGTCGTTGTTTCCAATGACGGAGAGGTCGGCGTTGTGTGCAGTGCGAGTACGGATAAGCTGAAGGATACGAAATGGCTTAAGGAAAACCGAATTGTGCCGAACGCCTGGAAAAACGAATAAAAACGGCAAACGCCGAAAACCGAACGGTTATTGAATACCGTTCGGTTTTTTATGCCTGCTTTTTTGTATAATTTATGAACAAAAAAACCGAACGGTTTTTTTGAAAAACCCAAAAACCCGATAGTGATAATGATAATAAAAGTGAAAGTGATATTGATAGAGATAGTGACAGTGAGAGTGACATTGACAGCGAGGCTCCGCCGCGCCTTCGGCGAAGGGGGCAAAGCCCCGAAAAACAAAATCCTGTTTTGGAATTTTAAAAAGCAAAAAATATGCCGAATTAAGCAATAAAATCTCCAAAACAAGAATAAAAAGCAAAAAATATTTCGCATTGTCCTGAATATAGGACATACGTTGTGATATAATAAAGGTGCAAAAGGGAAATCCGAACGGATATTTTCCGAGAGCACAACCTAAAAAAGGCGGGTAAACAAAGATGAACGCAGAAATGAATTTCACAAAAAGAGAGATAAAGCTTATGGAAAGGGAAAAGGAAAATTTTATGGACGAAATGAAAAAAATGAACGTCGTATCCGATAAATGCAATTGCTCCGTTTTCTCGCTTGCAACGGTCGGCGGAGGCGTACTGCTTGCCATAGGCACTGTTATATATTCGCTTATTGCCATGTAACGGCGCGGCCTTAAGCCGCGGAGCAGACGGCGGAATAGTGCGGAGACCGCAGGGAGATTTTTGCGCGGTGCACTTGATTTTGTCCTTCGGTTGTGATAAAATATAAATATACATTATTGATTATGACGGAGGACGCTTATGCCGAGAAGCTCAAACCAAAAGCTGAAGCTTTTGTATCTTGCAAAAATATTTCTCGAAAATACCGACGCCGCGCACGCTATGACGCTTAAGGAGCTTGGGGAGGCTTTGGCGGCGTACGAAATAAGCGCGGAGAGAAAAAGCCTGTACGACGATATAGAGCTTTTGCGCGTTTACGGTCTTGAAATATGCGTGCTGAGGGACAGGCACGTGCGGTATTACGCGGGAAGCCACACATTTGAGCTGGCGGAGCTGAAGCTGCTTGTGGACGCGGTGCAGTCGTCAAAATTCATAACGGAAAAAAAGAGCGCCGCACTCATACGCAAGCTTGAGGGCTTGACAAGCAGGTACGAAGCGGCTCAGCTTCACAGACAGGTTACCGTATCAAACCGACTCAAGGCGTCGAACGAGGAAATTTTCTGCAACGTCGATATGATACACAGAGCGATATCCGAAAACTGCAAGATAGGATTTCGGTATTTTGAATGGAGTGCCGAAAAGAAGAGAGTTTTACGTCGGAACGGGGATTTTTACCGTATAAGCCCGTGGGCGCTTGTGTGGGACGACGAAAATTACTATATGCTCGGCTACGATTCGGAAATGCGGGGAATTAAGCATTACCGCGTCGATAAAATGCTTGAGCTTTTTATGGAGAGATTGCCGAGGGAGGGCAAAAAGGAATTTGAAGAGCTCGATATGACCGCATACACGCGGCAGGCCTTCGGAATGTACGGCGGAGAGCTGTGCAATGTGCGCTTATCCTGCGAAAGCGGTTTGGCAGGAGTTGTGATTGATCGTTTCGGAACGGATATTGTAATCGCAAATCACGGAGAACGCTTTGAGTTTACCGTGAAGGTTATGATAAGCCCGACGTTTTATTCGTGGCTCCTCGGCTTCGGCGGCGGAATTAAGGTTGTATCTCCCGACTTTGTACGTGACAGGGCGGTAGAAATTGCGCGTGAGGTCATTGAAGCATATTCCGACGGTAACGGAAGCGGAAATGTTTGAAAACGGTAAACAACAGGACGGTTAGACGCCCGATATAAATAATGCACCCCGACGGATCCAATCCGTCGGGGTGCTCTTGCTGGTGTCTTCAGACGTGGAAATAAACCCCCAGTTCTACTGGGGGAAGAAAAAAGC
>CAYVLG010000198.1:0-2589 GCA_964452345.1 uncultured Lachnospiraceae bacterium | reverse complement strand
TGGCTTGTATCGGAGGCTGTATAGGCGGCGCAGGCTGTCTGACACACGGTGAAAAGAACAAGGCCGAGGTCGACAAATACGGACGCGAAGCATTGGAAAAAACCATCGGAGACGCTGTTTCTATGCTTAAATAATATCGGACGGACACGGGGAGCTTAAGTCTCCGTGTCCGTTTCGGTACGTTTTAACACGGCGTTTATACGTTAAAATTGCTCAAGCTATTTACATAACAGCGAATTTGTGATATACTTATTCGTGTATTCCAACCAAAGACATATCATAGAAAGAAAAAAGCATGAAAATTCTCGCAATAGGCGATATTGTCGGCACAAGAGCCGTGTCCTACCTAAAAAGCAAGCTGTGGAGCGTCAGAGCGGAACTCGGCGCGGATTTTGTCGTTGCAAACGGCGAAAACGCTTCGGAAATTCACGGCGTTTCAACCGCCGACGCGGAAGATATTTTATCCGCCGGCGTCGACGTTATAACCCTCGGAAATCACTCCTTCGGCAGAAAGGATATTTGTAATCTGCTCAACGATTCAAGCTATATAATCCGCCCCGCAAATTACCCGCCTCTCGTTCCGGGCACGGGAAGCACGGTTGTAAATATCGGAGGGTGGCGTATACTCTGCATCAACGTGCTTGGCACCGCATTTATGGATTCAATGGCATGTCCGTTTGCGACCGTCGACAAAATACTTTCGGGAGAGGAAGGAAAATACGACGTCTCGGTTCTCGACATACACGCGGAATCCACGTCGGAAAAGCTGGCGCTCGGCAGGTATTTTGACGGAAGAATAAACGTTATTTTCGGTACGCACACACACGTTGCCACAGCCGACGAGCAAATACTTCCGAACGGCTCGGGATATATAACGGATCTCGGAATGACTGGCCCCACAAACGGAATCATAGGAGCAGACGCTCAAAGCGTTATAGAGCGTATGCGAACCAAAATTCCCACGTATTTCAAGGTTGCCGACGGAGCGGTCAAGGCACACGCCGCGCTGTTCGAGGTAGATACGGACAAGAAAAAAACCGTTTCGGTCAAGCGTATTGTTTTCTGATAAGGAGCGTGTATGGAAAATTCACTGAATACCTATTCTACAGCCTCGCTTGCATATCTCGGAGACAGCGTCATAGAGATATGTGTACGTGAAAGGCTTGTACGTTCGGGAATTTCTTCCTCCTGTGCGTTGAATAAGCGCGCCTTGGACTTTGTACGGGCGGCGGCACAGGCAGAGGCCGTAAAGCGAATTCTGCCGCTTCTGACCGACGAAGAAAACGCAGTATATCACCGCGGAAGAAATATAGGTCACACAAACACGCCGAAATCCGCGACCGTTGCGGAATACAGAATGGCAACGGGCTTTGAGGCTCTGTTCGGGTATCTTCATCTTGCGGGCAAACGCGAGCGGATAACACAGCTGTTCAACGAAGCCTATCCTATGGAATAAAAATATATATTTTACATAAATATGCAAAAATGAAAGGAACATCTAAAATGACAAATCCTATAATCAAAATCAACGTGCGTGACTTTGGAACAATGACGGCAGAGCTTTATCCCGAAAAAGCCCCCAAAACCGTTGCAAATTTTCTCAAGCTTGCAGAGGACGGTTTCTTCAGCGGGCTTATATTTCACCGCGTCATAAAGGGCTTTATGATTCAGGGCGGCGGATACACCGAGGACATGGGTGAAACGGACGCGGAGTCAATCAAGGGCGAATTCAAGGCGAACGGATTTATGCAGAACGACCTCAAGCATACACGCGGAGTTCTTTCGATGGCGCGCACATCGGATCCCAATTCTGCTTCTTCGCAGTTCTTCGTAATGCACATGGACGCACCTCATCTTGACGCTCAATATGCAGGATTCGGCAAGCTCACCGACGGCTTCGAGGTTCTGGACGCAATTGCCTCGGTAAAAACGGGAAGCTACGGCTGGTATATGCAGGACGTACCGAAAACCCCCGTAGTTATCGAGAGCATAGAGGTTATCTCAAAATAAGCCGTATATCAAACGGCAGTCGGTTACGGGCGAGGCAGTTTCGCCCGTTTTCACTTAATATTCACACGTTTTCACAAAACGTTTTATCAAAATATATTCAAAATTAAAAAACGTATGGTATCATATATTTGAATATATTTAAGGAGTAAAAAAATGCTTGAATTAAGAAACATATGCAAGCAGTACGGCGAGGGCGATTCGGCTGTACACGCGCTGAAGGGCGTCAGTCTCAAATTCCGCGAAAACGAATTTGTATCGATACTCGGTGCCTCCGGCTGCGGAAAAACGACTTTTTTAAACATTGTCGGCGGTCTTGACAGATATACCGACGGAGACCTTATAATAAACGGAAAATCAACAAAGGACTTTAAGGACGCAGATTGGGACACCTACAGAAACCATTCCATCGGCTTTGTATTCCAAAGCTACAACCTTATTCCGCACCAAACCGTTCTTTCCAACGTCGAGCTTGCTCTTACGCTTTCGGGAGTTTCAAAATCGGAAAGACGTGCAAGAGCCGAGGAAGCTCTTAAAAAGGTCGGACTCGGCGATCAGCTTCACAAAAAGCCGAACCAAATG
>CAYVLG010000197.1:0-2619 GCA_964452345.1 uncultured Lachnospiraceae bacterium | reverse complement strand
TGCGCGCGGCGCCTGTACGGCGTGCGGAAAATGCGTCTCCCCGCTGTGCGAGGCACTTGAGCTTTCAAACCGCGAGATGTCGGCGGACGGCGTGCTGAACGAGGTATTGAAGGATTTGGCGTACTACGAAAGCTCGGGCGGCGGAATTACGCTGTCGGGCGGAGAGCCTACGTATCAGGCGGAATTTTGCATAGAGCTTGCCGAAAAGGCAAAGAAGAACGGCTTGCACGTCTGCCTTGAAACCTGCGGCTTCGTTTCGCCCGATACTTTGGCGCGTACTGCGGAATATACGGATATATTTTTATTTGATTTCAAGGAGACCGACCCCGAAAGACACCGTGGGTATACGGGCGCGGATAACCGCGTTATATTGGAAAACCTTGCCCTGCTGAACACTTGGGAGAAGGATATAATTCTGCGCTGTCCGATAATCCCGGGCATTAATCTGCGCGAAGAGCACATTTTGGGCATTGCGGAAATTGCCGACCGCTTTGAACATATAAAAGCGATAGAGCTTGAACCGTACCATACGCTCGGAGTAAAGAAATACTCTCGTCTCGGAAGAACGTATTCCGTTCCCGATTTGCCCGAAGTAAGTGCGGAGGATATCGAAAAATGTATCGAACTGCTCGAAAAGCACACGTCGGTGCGTATAAATAGAGCATAATAAAAAATAAAAACACAAAAGGAGTTACATTATGAAATTTTTAGCTGCCGCAGACCATTTTGTCAGAAAAGAACACTACGAGGAGCTTTTTGCAAAGTATACCGAGCATACGCTTAAGGTGGTGGAATACGGTTACGAGGATCGCATAATAATGCGCGATATGTTCCGCGAGGTCGAGGAGCACGGTCCCGACGCCGTACAAATTCCGAAGGAAATGTACGGCGAGGCGGAGGACGCCGACGTTATAATAACGCATCTTTGTCCGATACCGACGTCGCTTATCGAGCGTGCAAAAAATCTCCGCGCCATTCTTACAAACAGAGGCGGATTGGAAAACATTGCCGTTGCGGCGGCGACGGAGAGAAATATTCCGATTTTGAATAATCCCGCTCACAATGCAAATGCCGTTGCGGAATTTACCGTCGGCGTTATGATTGCCGAGAGCCGTAACATCGTGCGCTCTTATTACAGCGTCAAAAACGGCGATTGGCGGGAAAATTACAGCAATTTCGGTAACATATGGGAGCTTAAGGGAAAGACCGTCGGTCTTATCGGCTTCAGCACGATAGGCCGTCTCGTTGCCGAAAAATTAAGCTCATTCGGCGTTAAAATAATCGCATCGGATATCAAATACGACCCCGAGGACGAGCTTATCAAACGGCTGAATATAGAAATGGTAGACCTGCCCACGCTTATGCGCACGAGCGATTATGTATCGCTTCACGCGAGAGCGGACGGCTGTATTCTCGACAGGGAAATGCTCGGTCTTATGAAGCCGACGGCGATATTTATAAATACCGCGCGCGCCTATATGGTGGACTACGACGCGCTTTATGAACTGCTTAGAGACAAAAAAATACTCGGAGCGGCAATCGACGTATTCCCGACGGAGCCTATCGGCATTGATTATCCGCTTTTGTCCCTCGACAACGTAACGGTGACAACTCACCGTGCGGGAGATACGGTAAACGCGTACAGCGAAAGCCCCGCCATGCTTATGGCTGATTATTCTCTGTACCTTGCGGGAAAGAAGCCGCGCTTCTTTGTCAATCCGCAGGTCGGCATGGGAAGATAGGCGATATGAAAACGGACAATAAATTTATGAATGCCTCGCGCATTCTTTTGGGCGCGCACAGAGGCGACAGAAAATATTTTCCCGAAAACACAATGCCCGCCTTCCGCTCCGCGGCCGAAATGGGGTGCGACGTCATCGAAACCGATGTACGTATGACAAAGGACGGACACCTCGTCCTGATTCACGACCGCGACGTGCAGAGAACGACCGACGGAAGCGGATTTGTCGATGAAATGACGCTGGACGAGCTTCGCGCTCTCGACGCGGGCTTTTGGAAAGCTCCCGAATTTAAGGGCGCCGAAATACCGACCGTCGAGGAATTTCTCGAATATATAAGCAAAACCGATTTGCTTGTGAATTGGGAGCTGAAGGAGTATCCGAAGGACTTGGGAACGGAGCGCGCATATGAGTGCGTTGACAGACTCGTCGAACTTATCGACCGTTACGGTATGGCGGAGAGGAGCATGATGAATTCCTTCTCGGAGCTGATTTTGGAGTACGTTTCCGATAAATGGCGCGGTAAATTTGCAATTCACGGATATATTCATTACAAAAATCCGAAAGATTTTGCGGAAAAGCCTCTCGAGAGCTTTTTGGATTGGGCGGCGATATGGAACAAGGACGACGGACACCCGACGGGCTTTGCCGAGGATTACGAATACGCCGAGGCGAGGGGCATTCAGCCGTGCATTTTGGCCGCCGATACGGAGGAGCAGTATGCGTCCGCACTTTCAATGGGCTGCCGTATGTTCACAAGCGACGACCCGTCTCGGGCAATTGAGGTGCTTAAGAGCTTGGGAGAGCGGTAATATAAAAATATCTTTTTGACGGCGGAGGCTGAAAACCTCCGCCGTTTTTCAGTGTTCACGGAAGCCTT
>CAYVLG010000196.1:0-2652 GCA_964452345.1 uncultured Lachnospiraceae bacterium | reverse complement strand
TGACGGCGGTCTTATCGGCGGTGCTTCTCTTGTCGCAAAGAAATTTACGGCAATTGTCGACGCGGCACAGTAAAAATTTATCAATCGCTTATTTATCAAGAATGCGTACCGAAAAATCGGTACGCATTCTCTATTATTTTTTATGACTTGTTTTTCTTTTTGCGAAGTTTATCGATTAATGCGAATATAAGTGTAAGAATAATTCCGGCAATTATTGCATAAACGAGATTTAATATAACGGTCAAAGCGAAAGTTACAAAAAGAACTGCTATCTCTCCGACATTTTTGGTTTTACAAATTTTAACCACGCTTCTCCACTCGCTCATATTATATGCGACCACAAAAAGAATTGCCGCTATAATAGGCATTGGAATAAGCTTTGCAACAGGCATAAGCACTACCAAAAAAAGAAGTATTACAATAGCATGAACCATACCCGCAACAGGTGTGCGTCCACCGTTTTTGACATTGGCGGCTGTACGTGCAATTGCACCTGTTGCCGGAATTCCTCCAAAAAATCCGGAGCAGATATTTCCGGCTCCCTGAGCTATAAGCTCAGTATTTGAATTGTGCTTGTCATTTATCATACCGTCCGAAACAACGCAGGAAAGAAGCGACTCTATTGCCGCAAGTATTGCAATTGAAAAAGCACTCGGTATAACGGCAATTACGGTATCAAACGAAATTTTCGGAACCGAAAACGTCGGAAAGCCTGATTTTAAATCCGGATAAAGCGTTCCTATGGTATTTGCTTTTAGCGGAGTAAAATGCACAATAAGTATTCCAATAATTACCGCTATAATAGAACCGGGTACTTTTGTAAATACAGCCGAAGCCCTTCCCTTTACTTTTGAACCGAGTATATTCCATATCACAAGAATAGCCAATCCGATAACTCCGACAAGCAACGCATATATGTTAGCCGTACCTATATTTTTTGCTATTGCCACAAGCTTTTCTCCTGCCTCAACAGGAGAGGCGCCGCCGAAATCAAGACCTAAAAAATCTTTTATCTGTCCGATAACTATTGTAACGGCGACACCCGACGTAAAGCCTACGGTTATTGCCTTTGGCATAAATCTAATGAGCGAGCCTGCGCGGCAGATGCCGAGAATTATAAGTATTATTCCCGCCATAACGGTTGCAATAACAAGTCCGTCAAATCCGTTTGAAGCAATAACTCCGGCAACTATTGTGGCGAATGCCGCAGTCGGTCCCGAAATATTTACGTTACTTCCGCCAAGAAATGCTATAACAAAGCCTGCCACGGCTGCTGTATAAAGACCTTGAGCAGGAGTAGCCCCGGATGCAATTGCAAGTGCTATTGACAGCGGAAGTGCTATAATTGCTACTATTATACCCGCTACTATATCGTTCACGAGCTTGTGTGCACTGTAATTTTTAAAAGTAGAAAATAATTTTGGTTGAAATGTCTTCATTTTTATATCCTTCAATGTTTAAATCGCGTGAAGTAACCCCGATAGCATATAAAACGCTATCGGGGCTTTAATCACTTTTGCTTTAAAGCCAATATTCAGTTGCAGTCAAAGTAAATCCACGCAAGCAATGCCTGCACCATTGCTTGAACGTCAAACGCCGCGCCTGCAAGAGCTAATGCAAATTTTATCGCCGACAATATACAAACAATAACGCCCAAAACTCTGCAAACCTTTATTTTTACTCCAAAAAGACCGCAAATACCCGTAACAAACATAAGTATTCCAAGTGCACACCCCAAGATAACGGCAAAATCCAAGCCAAGCATAGCTTTAATTGCGGTTATAACAGAGCTGATACCGTAGGCAATAAATATGATGCTTATAAGTATTTTTGTAATATTCTTTTTTCCTGCCATAGAACGCCTCTTAAAATTCTATTTTATTTTCAATATAAGATTTAAGCTCACTTACAGGAATTCTAACCTGCTCCATTGTATCTCTGTCACGCACTGTTACACAGCCGTCGGTTTCAGAATCAAAATCATACGTAATGCAAAGAGGCGTGCCTATCTCGTCTTGACGGCGGTATCTTTTACCGATTGAGCCTGCTTCGTCATAGTCAACATTGAAATATTTTGTCAACTCATCAAATACTTTTTCTGCACCTTCGGACAGCTTCTTTGAAAGAGGAAGAACCGCTGCTTTAAAGGGAGCAAGGAACGGATGCAAATGCAATACGGTTCTTACGTCGTTCTTTTCAGCGTCAATAACCTCTTCATCATATGCATCCACAAGAAATGCAAGTGCAACACGGTCGGCTCCGAGAGAAGGCTCAACAACGTAAGGCGTATATTTTTCGTTGGTTTCGGGATCAAAATACATCATATCCTTACCGCTGTGATTAGCATGCTGTGTCAAATCGTAATCGGTTCTGTCGGCAACACCCCACAGTTCTCCCCAGCCAAACGGGAACAAAAATTCAAAGTCTGTGGTTGCTTTAGAGTAGAAGCAAAGCTCCTCGGGACTATGATCGCGAAGCTTAAGATTTTCTTCTCTCATACCGAGATTAATAAGCCACTTGCGGCAATATTCCTTCCAAAAAGCGAACCATTCAAGATCAGTTCCGGGCTTGCAGAAAAAATAAAGCTCCATTTGCTCAAATTAACGGGTACGGAACGTAAAGATTCCGGGGGTTATATCATTACGCAAGGCC
>CAYVLG010000195.1:0-2671 GCA_964452345.1 uncultured Lachnospiraceae bacterium | reverse complement strand
GAATACGCTTTGTATCTTAAACGGTAAATAGGACGGCGGGCTTTTGCCCGCCGTCCGTTTTGTTTAACGGATGAAAATTTCGAAAAATACCGTGACAATCAATTTACTTTTGTCGGCAGTTTGTTTATTTTGGTTATGTTTCTTGACAAGCTTATTTACAAAGGTCAAAAAGTGTGATAATATACCAATTGATTTATATCGTCAAAAAGCGGAGCGGCAATATAAATAGATGTGTAAATGGGAGGAGCATTTAACGTGATAAGCCTGCACGGCGGGGACTATACCGCGGTTATAAATCCCGAAAGGGGAGCCAACTGCATAAGCCTGAGAAACTCAAAATACAATGCGGTAATTTTGAGAGAGCCCGACGAAGAGGGAATAAGAAAAAATCCGTATTTGTACGGAATGCCCGTGCTTTATCCCGCAAACAGAATCTCCGAAGGACGGTTTGAGTTTGAGGGCAGGGAGTATAAATTTCCCGTAAACGAACCTAATACAGGTTGCTGTCTGCACGGATTTTTGCACGAAACAAGCTTTGAAGTCGTTTGCGCCGAAGACAATTTTGTCAAATGCGTTTTAGAAAAGCCATATCTTGATTTTCCTCACGCCTTCAGAATGGAAATATCTTATAAGCTGTCGGACGGCGGTATGGAGCAGCGGGTTAAAATAACGAATAATTCGGAAGAAAATATGCCGAATTTTTTAGGCTTTCATACCACTTTCAACGTTCCGTTTACAGTCGGCGGAAGAGCCGATGACGTAAGACTGCTTGCCGAGGTCGGCGATGAAATCGAGAGAGACGCAAAATATCTTCCGACGGGAAGGGTGCTTGCCGATGACGGCGTGACGGATAAAATAAACAAAGGAACCTTTGTGCCGTTTGAAAAGGCAGTAAGCCGTAACTATAAGGCGGTAAAGAGCGGAAAAATCGAACTGACGGACGTTAAAAAACATATTAAGCTGGTTTATGAAACTGACGAAAAATTCGGCTGGCGAATGATTTATAACGGCAATGCGGACGGGTATATTTGTCTTGAGCCTATGACATGCGCCGTCAACTGCCCGAACGCGCCGTTTGACCGTGCGTATTCCGGCTTTGACGGTATACCTCCGCACCGCTCGAGAGAGTACTTATCGAAAATATATTTAAAAAAGGAGAAAAGCGTATGAAAATAACAAGACTTGAGGTAATTAAGGTAAAACCGAGATGGATGTTTCTGAAGGTGCACACCGACGCCGACATTATCGGTCTCGGCGAGCCTGTTCTGGAGGGACACTGCACGTCCGTCGAGGCGGTGCTCAGGGAATTTGAAGATTATCTGATAGGCAAAGACCCTATGCAGATCGAGCACCACGTTCAGGCACTGTACAGAGGCGGATTTTACCGCGGAGGTCCTCTTATGCTCTCGGCAATAAGCGGAATAGAGCAGGCTCTGTGGGATATAAAGGGAAAATATTATAACTGCCCCGTTTACGAAATGCTCGGCGGTAAGTGCAGGGACAAAATAAGAATGTATACGCACCTGAAAATCGCAGGAACACCGGGCGAGTTCCCGATTGAAAAAATGCTTGAGATTGCGGACGAAAGGCTTGAAAGAGGCTATACCGCATTGAAATATTCGATAATTCCGCCGATTAAGGCTATCGAAAATCCCGAAAACATAGAAAAGCATATCGAAAGATTTGCAAGGGTACGCGAGCACATCGGAAATAAGGTCGATCTTGCCATCGACTTCCACGGACGCGTTTCTCCCGCCGCCGCGAATATTCTTATCGAAAAGCTGAAGCCGTACAGCCCTATGTTTATCGAAGAGCCGTGTCTGCCCGAAAACGTCGACTGTATGGTGAATATTGCGCGCAAAACCACCGTTCCGATTGCGGCGGGAGAGAGACTTTTCGGCAAATGGCAGTACAGGGAGCTTATAGAGAAGCAGGCTGTCAGCATTATTCAGCCCGATATATGCCATATGGGCGGTATTTATGAGGCGAGAAAGCTTGCGGCAATGATTGAAATGTACTACGGAACGGTTGCTCCGCACAATCCTCTCGGTGCTATTTCTCTGGCGGCCTGCATACAGCTTGACGCATGCATACCGAATTTCCTTGTTCAGGAGCACCCGGGCAATCCCGACGACTCCGATTTGGGCGTCGGATATATCAAAGAGCCGTTTGTCATAAAGGACGGATACATCGACGTACCCACAAAGCCGGGTCTCGGCGTCGAGCTTGACGAGGAAGCGCTTAAGGACAAAATATATGACGGAAAATGGACAACTCCGCGCCTTTATTTCGAGGACGGAAGCAATGCAGATTGGTGAGGTGAACTATATGAATAAATCGGTTTTTGTAACGGGTGCGTGCTACGGTACGGGATACGCTATTGCAGAGCGTTTCGCTCAAGAGGGATATAATGTTTTTTTAAGCGGCAGAAATCAGGAAAAAGCGGATAATGCCGCTCGGGCACTGCACGAAAAATACGGCGTTTTCGCAAAAGGATATCAGACCTCGGCTTTTAACCAAGATGAGGTTTGCGGAATTTTTGCCGATATCGAAAAAAACGGCTTTATAATCGACAGTATCGTGCTTAATGCCGCCAACCTCGGTATCGGACAGGAAAGTATGAACGTTGATATCGGGGACTTTATGGACGTTTACAAAATAAACGTCGCAT
>CAYVLG010000194.1:0-2682 GCA_964452345.1 uncultured Lachnospiraceae bacterium | reverse complement strand
AAGAACGGTTCTTGAAAGACTTGGATATAACGTTATACCCGTTGAGGAGCAGTGTACTCCCGATACCGAGTTTTCAAACACCTTAAATCCCAATCCCGAAACCGACGAGGCATATGTTCTTGCTATAGAATATGCGAAAAAATATGACGCGGATATCGTTATAACCAATGACCCCGACTGCGACCGCCTCGGCGTTGCCGTGAAGCAGAACGGCAATTTCGTAAGAATGACGGGAAATCAATCCGCCGCGGTTTTGCTTGAATATATTCTTTCAAATAAAAAAATGCAAAATAAGCTTCCCGCAAACGGAATAATGTTCAATACCGTTGTAACCTCGGATCTCGGAGACAGAATTTGCGAAAAATACGGTATCGGTGTAGAAAAGACATTGACCGGCTTTAAATTTATCGGAGATAAAATTTATAAGCACGAGCTTGCAGGCGATAAAACCTTTGTGTTTGGCTATGAAGAGAGCTACGGCTGTCTGATTGCGGATTTTGTCCGCGATAAGGATGCCGTTCAAGCGTCGCTTATGCTTTGTGAGGCTGCGGCATTTTATCACGAAAATGGTAAAACTCTTATCGACGTTTTGCACGATCTTTATGCAGAGCACGGATATTTCCTTGATGCCCTTGATAATTTTATGTTTAAAGGAATTGAAGGTCCCGAAAAAATATCGGGGCTTATGACGTTGCTTCGTAAAAATGCCCCTGTAAAAGTGGGAAATGAAAAAGTAACTGCGGTAGAGGATTTCCTGTCCGACGAAATGAAAGCGGCAGGTTTCCCGTCGTCCAATGTTTTGAAATTTATTCTTTCCGACGGAAGCTGGGTAGCCGTGCGTCCCAGCGGAACAGAGCCGAAGTGCAAATTCTATTTCAGCGTCCGAGCGGAAAATGAAAACAGTGCCGAGGAAAAACTTTTGAAAATGAAGGAAGCTTTCGAAGCAGGCTGTAAATAACTCAAAAAATGCCATTGTGTTTGCAATGGCATTTTTTGTTTTGGTGCATATGCTGTATATGAAAGGATATTAATATTCTTTTAGTTTTGAGAAAGGTTATGTATGCATATGTATAAAAATTTCGAGAGCGGCAGTGACTGCCTTCAAAAAAATTCCTGTGCCTGCCGTAATTCGTTCGGTAACGGTATGAACGGATGTGCACCCGAGACGTCACAAAAGCATTCGTGGGGACTTGAAAATTATCCGTTGGCGTCCGTGTATGCGCCGCTGCAAAGCTTTGAAGAGCTTTATGACAAGGAGAACGCATTGCAAAAGGGAACCGTATTTGCACAGCTTGATTTGCCGTTTATGGGTGAAAGCGTTTATAAAGGAGGGTGCTGCCGTGGTTGACAGATGCAACAGCATAAGAGGAGCTATGAGAGGGAACGTAACGAACAGCAATACCGCTCAGCGCGGTGTATTCGGTCAGAGAGAGCCCCGCGTATCGGAATGCGGCTGTACTCCGTGCGGAAACGGCAAAGAGTGTGCCGAGCTTAAGAAAAAGCTGAAGGAGGTAGATTTTTCGCTGATAGATACGGTGCTGTATCTCGACGTATATCCCGAATGCAGTGCCGCACTCGATTATTATCACAAGCTGAATGCAGAGCGTAATATGCTGGTTGAGGCGTTGTCAAAAAGCTGTAATATGCCGCTGACGAATTACGATAACACGAGTTTGGACTCTTGGGAGTGGATTAATACCCCATGGCCTTGGGAAGCCTCCGCAAATTGAGTAAGAAAGGAATAAAATGATATGTGGATTTACGAGAAAAAGCTTGAATATCCCGTTAAGATAAAAAATCCCAATCCGCAAACGGCTCAAATTATCATTTCACAGCTTGGCGGTCCGGACGGAGAACTTGGCGCTTCTATGAGATATTTACATCAGCGATATACAACTACCGACGGGAAAATAACGGGTATACTTACCGACGTCGGAACCGAAGAACTTGCTCATCTTGAAATAGTTGCGGCAATAATCCATCAGCTTACGAGTAATCTAACTCCCGAACAGATTGAGGGAACACCGTTTGCCACATATTTTGTGGACCATACGGCGGGCGTCTATCCCATAGCTGCTTCAGGCGTGCCGTTCGATATGAAATATGTAGGAGTGAAGGGAGATCTCCTTACGGATTTAAACGAGGACTTGGCAGCAGAACAAAAAGCACGAACAACCTACGATAACATTCTTCGGCTTGTTGACGACCCAGACGTGCGGGATCCTATAAAATTCCTTCGCGAAAGGGAAATTGTGCATTATCAAAGATTTTCAGATGCACTGCGCATAGCACAGGATAATCTTGATTCCAAAAACTTTTACGCATGCAATCCGTCATTTGACAGGAAATGCCGATAGGTTGAATAAAATATTTGCGGCGGATAGTTTTCTATCCGCCGCAAATGCTTTTGTTTATTCGGATTTTTCGCTTTTGTCCGAACTGTCGTCTATCTTTTGTCCGAGCATAGAGGGAAGCTGCATTCCCGCAAGCGCAAATACTTCGTCAAGCGGAGGAACGGCTTTCATCATTCCCGATATGAAATTTGCCGTTGATGTTTTTCCGCCTGCGTTTTGTCCTCCGTCCCAAACTGTTACCTTGTCTATCTTTATGTTCTTTACCGTTTCGACCTGTACCTTCATAAGCTCTTCCACCTTATCGGCAATAAGAAGCTTCAGCGCCGCG
>CAYVLG010000193.1:0-2689 GCA_964452345.1 uncultured Lachnospiraceae bacterium | reverse complement strand
CTGACGTGCGTTTTCGATATGCTCAGCCGCGCAAACAAATATATCGACGAAACCACGCCGTGGACGCTCGCAAAGGACGAAACAAAGAGAGAACGTCTCGGTACGGTTCTTTACAATCTCCTTGAGACGATACGCTGGGGCGCCGTAATGCTGTCTCCGATTATTCCCGAAACGGCAAAGGAAATTTTTGCGGAGCTGGGAACGGACAAGACGGGATTTGACACGGTAGGTACGGCGGAAAAGTTCAGCGGTACGGAGAGCGGAAGCTCCGTCGGAGAATCGAAGGTGCTTTTCGCGCGCATAGACGAGGCAAAGCTTTTGGCGGAGCTTGAGGCAGAACTTGCCGCAAAGAAGGCGGCGGCTGAAGCCGAGGCAAAGGCGAAGGAAAAGCCCGAGGGCTGTGCGCTTATAGGAATAGACGATTTTATGAACGTTGAACTGCGTACCGCACAGGTCGCCGAATGCGAAAGAGTGCCGAAGGCGAAAAAGCTTTTGAAGCTGACGGTCGACCTCGGCTACGAAAAGCGCCGGGTCGTTTCGGGAATTGCGAAATTTTACGCGCCCGAGGATATGATAGGCAAAAAAATAATTCTTGTCGCAAATCTCAAGCCCGCAACGCTTTGCGGAATAGAGTCGCAGGGAATGATACTTGCAAGCGGCGAGGAGACCGTGCGCGTGGTGTTCCTTTCGGAGGATACCCCGCTCGGCGAGAGAATAAGATAATTCAAGGAGAACTTGAATTTATGAAAATTTGTGTCGTCGGCTGCGGCCGCTGGGGCTCGCTTATAACGTGGTATCTCGACAGACAGGGACACGGCGTAACGCTTTACGGCAGGGAAGGCTCGGAACATATGAAACGCTTTATGGCGGAGAGGCGGAACGATTTGCTGACTCTTCCCGAAAGCGTTCGTCTTACAACGGAAATTTCTTCGCTTCGCGATGCGGAAATTATCGTAATTTCCATCGCTTCCCAAGGACTGCGTGCGTTTATGCGGGAGCTTGAGCCGCTGGAGCTGAAAAACAAAATATTCGTGCTGTGTATGAAGGGAATAGAGACGGGAACGGGAAAGAGACTGTCGGAAATAGCGAAAGAGAATACCGACCCGTCAAATTCCGTCGCCGTATGGCTTGGACCCGGACACGTGCAGGAGTTTTACGCGGGAATACCGAACTGTATGGTAATCGACAGCGACAATGCCGAGGTTAAAAACCGCCTTGTGGAGGAGTTTTCGGGAGAGCTGATAAGATTTTATTACGGCACCGACCTTATAGGCAACGAGATAGGCGCGGCGGCGAAAAACGTTATCGGAATTGCCGCGGGCGTGCTTGACGGTCTGGAGCTGTCCACGCTGAAGGGTGCGCTGATGTCGCGCGGTACGCGTGAAATTGCACGCCTCATAAAGGCTATGGGAGGAAACGAGCTGTCCGCCTACGGGCTCTGCCACCTCGGGGACTACGAGGCGACGGTTTTCTCAAAATACAGCCACAACAGGCAGTTCGGCGAGGCGATAGTCAAGGGAGAAAGCTACACTCTGCTTGCCGAGGGCTACTATACCGTAAAGGCTCTTATCGAGCTGGCGGAGCGTTACGGCGTGGAGCTTCCGATATGCCGTGCGGTATATAATTTCCTTTGGGACGGCGCGGACGCCGCGGCTGAAATAAAGGGGCTGTTCAGGCGCAGTCTGAAGCAGGAGTTTTGATATGACCGATACGGATTTTGACTGCACGGGGCTTTTCGATTCTCACGCTCATTATTACGACAGGCGCTTTGCGCTTGAGACGGAGGGGGCGGACGTCCTGCTTGAGCGTAATGTGTTCGGGCGGGGCATAGAGGGTGTTATCAATGCGGGCACGTGCAGTGCGACGAACAGGCTTTGTATCGAACAGGCGGCAAAATACGAAAAAATGTATGCGGCGGTCGGCATTCACCCCGAGGATATCGGAGGCGGAGAGCGTATGACCGAGGAGCTGTCGGAGCTGTACGCGCTTGTCAAAGACGCGGAAACGCGCAAAAAAAATAAGATTGTCGCGATAGGCGAAATCGGACTTGACTATCATTGCGAGGGGTTCGATAAGAGTGTTCAGCGGAAATGCTTTGAGGCACAGCTGGAAATGGCGCGCGAGCTGTCGCTTCCCGTTATAATTCACGACAGAGATGCTCACGGCGACTGCTTTGAAACTCTTATAAGGTACGGCGGAGTGCGCGGAGTTCTTCACAGCTTCAGCGGAAGTGCGGAGCTGGCGAACGAGCTTGTAAAGCGGGGCTGGTATATCTCGTTTTCGGGTGTACTGACGTTCAAAAACGCTAGAAAAACGGTCGAGGCGGCAGAGGCGGTTCCGCTTGACAGAATACTCATTGAAACGGACTGTCCGTATCTTGCACCGCACCCGTACCGCGGTCAGGCAAATCATTCGGGACTTATGTACCTTACGGCTTGCCGTTTGGCGGAAATAAAGGGAATATCCGTTGACGGCGTTGCACGCGCTACGAGAGAAAACGTAAAGTCGCTGTTTTCGGTTTGAATGGGATGCGTTTTACGCTTTTTTGGGGATGCGATTTACGCTTTTTTGAAAAAAAGCGCGCAAAAAACTTCCTGAAAAGTTTTTTCTAAAAAAGTTAAGCGAATAAAGTGAAGAGAGTAAGTCAAAGTACGGCGAAACGTTCTTATGAACAAACCCGACGACGCCT
>CAYVLG010000192.1:0-2741 GCA_964452345.1 uncultured Lachnospiraceae bacterium | reverse complement strand
ATTCTTCGCTTCGCTCTGAATGACATGGACGGAGCGGAAGCGAGCAGAACACGCCCGCGCCGTCATTCTGAACGCAGTGAAGAATCCCGCGGGCGGGACGAGGAACGAAAAAACACTAAAAACAATAATGGTTTCCGTTCTCATTAATGGTTCCGCCCTAAAAAATAATTCGTTGGAAGTTTTTTGCGGAGCTTTTTTCAAAAAGCGACATCGCGTCCCCGCGTCCCCAAAAAGCGCAAACGCGTTCCCTATATCAGACAAAGAGCTTACCGTACTGTTTGCCTTCCGTTGCCGCCTCCAGCGTCGGCAAAAGGCTTGAAAACCGCGCAACGAGAGAATGAGGCTTTTTCTCGGGATCGTCCTGATAAAGCGGAACAAAATACACACACTTCCGCGTAAGCATCTGACCTATATTTTTCAGATTTGCCGAGAGCGCGTCGTTGGTTGCAAGCGCGATTACCAGCGTTCGGTCACTGCGCAAATGAGCTTTTGCCGCCATCGTAACCGCCGTGTCGGTAATTCCGTTTGCCATTTTTGCAAGCGTGTTGCCCGTACAGGGCGCAATTATCATAGCGTCAAGCTTTAACGAGGGTCCTATCGGCTCCGCGTCGGCAACCGTGTGAATTACCTTTCTTCGACACAGCTCCTCGACCCTGCGCACCGTATCGGCGGCTTTTCCGAAACGCGTATCCGTAGAATAGACGTTCTCACTCATTATCGGCAAAATGTCGTATCCGCGCTTAATCAGCTCCTCAAGCTGTTCAAGCGCATATTTGTGCGTGCAGTACGAACCGCACATTGCAAAGCCCGTCACTTAAATCCCTCCTCACATTCTCCGAGAATTTCACACACGCATTCCGCTATCAGCTTGCCCGCGCTGTGCGGAGCGTATTTGCCCGGCAGGCTCGGAGCCCAGCGGACGTTGGACGACAGCTCGCGCGCGGAGCACACGTCTATGCCTCCCGGGGCGGAGGCAAGCTCGATAAGCAAGGTTGACTTATCCGCGCGTTCAAGAAAGGCTCTGTCAAACAGCGGAGACGGAACGGTATTGAAGATAACGTCGAAGCCCGAAATCAGTTCGCCGTACCACCCCGCGGCGCACGTCGAAAGCGTTTCACAGCCCGCAAGCCCGAAATAGACGAGACTGTCCGCGTTTCTCGCCGCAACGGCAACGCGCGCACCGATTTTCAAAAGCAGGTCGGAGAGCAGGCGCGCTATTCTTCCAGACCCTATGACCGCGGTACGCGCGCCTTTGATACATCTGTCAAGGCTGTTCATCGCTATGCTCAGCGCCGCCTCGGCGGTGATATATGCATTTTTAATCTGAAGCTTCTCGGACAAAAAATAATCGTATACTTTAATTCCCCTTGCCGCCGCCGTATCGGCGGCATTCTGCGGTATACGTCCGCCCAAAAGAACGGCTCCGCCGTCCATTCCGCCGATAATTTCCGCCAGCGCCGTTCTTTCCGAGCATTTAAGGCACGGGCAGTTAAGCAGCTCCCCGTCGGAGCTTGCGGGAAGCGGAAGAATTACCGCGCGGGCGCCGTTCACCGCCTCCGTCATACTATCGCAAAGCTTCAGCTCCGCACCTCGGAAATAATCGGTGCAAAGACCGCACGCGTACACGTCGAAGCCTCTTCGTGACAGCTCCTCTGCCGCGGCACAGTGCCGAAGATCTCCTCCGAGCACAGCTGTTTTCGGTTTGTTTTTCATATAATCATATCCTTTCGGCACAAACTACATTAACATATTATGCGCTCCGATAAGCTTTTGACGACGTATATTTAAAATTTGGTTCTTCAATTATGAACAAACCTTTAAAAATCGGCATTTTACACTTTATATATCTAAAATTAACTTGACATTCGGAAAATTTTGTTATATAATATCTCTATGTGTGAAAATCACAGTATGATACGGTAAAAACGATAAAAATTTTCAGGAGGACGAAATGTACGAACAGTTTGTAGATCTTCTCGTCGACGAGCTTCAAATCGAAAGAGACGAGATAACGCCCGAAGCAGAGCTTTCAAACGATCTCGGCATAAATTCCATAGAGCTTGCAGACCTTGTAATGCTTTGTGAGGATCGCTTCGGCATCAGTATAAACGACGACGACATACGCGGATTTATCACGGTAGGCGACGTTGTCAAATACCTTGAAGAGCTGAACAAATAAAATTACGGACGCACTGCTTTCGGCGGTGCGTCCGTTTTCTTTTTATTTGCTTTTACTGCGCCTTCTTCTGCGTTCTGTTGACGAGAATTTCCGCGGCAGTATCGAGATAATCGTTATTCATCATCTCAATCCAGCCCTTGTCGACAAGCGCGGAGAGCTTTTGATCCATCGGGATTTTGCCAAGCAGGTCGTAGCCGAATTTTTCAGCCGTCTCCTCGACGTGGCTCTCGCCGAACACGTATATTTCCTTTCCGCAGTCGGGGCATTTGACATAGCTCATATTCTCAACTATTCCGTATACGGGGATATCCATCATTTTAGCCATCGTCGCCGCCTTTTCGACTATCATCGAGACAAGCTCCTGCGGACTGCTTACTATAACGATTCCGTCTATCGGTATAGATTGGAACACCGTCAGCGGAACGTCTCCCGTTCCGGGGGGGCAGTCGATAAACATATAGTCGATATCGTGCCATATTGTATCCGTCCAGAACTGCTTGACGGCGCCCGCGATTACGGGTCCTCTCCAGATAACGGGTTTTGTTTCGTCCTCAAGCAGGAG
>CAYVLG010000191.1:0-2754 GCA_964452345.1 uncultured Lachnospiraceae bacterium | reverse complement strand
CGATGAGAACCGAGCTTACCAAGCTTCACGACCGCGTAGGTACGACGTTCGTATACGTTACGCACGACCAGGTTGAGGCTATGACGATGGCTACGAGAATCGTCGTTATGAAGGACGGTCTTATTCAGCAGGTAGATACTCCTCAGAACCTTTATGACGCTCCCTGCAATATCTTCGTTGCAGGCTTTATAGGAACGCCTCAGATGAACTTCATCACAGGTAAGCTTGTCAAGAAGGACAGCGACGTTTACTTCAGCTTTGAAGGCGTTTCGCTTAAGCTTCCCGCAGAGAAGGCAAATGCACCCGAGCTTGCCGACTACATAGGCAAAGAGGTTGTTGTCGGTCTCCGTCCCGAGGCAATTAACGACGACGCAAAGGTTGTCGACGCAAATCCCGATACCTCGTTTGATGTTGATGTTGACGTTACCGAGCTTATGGGTGCGGAAATTTATCTGTATCTTAACGTCGGCGAAGAGACGAGACTTATCGCGCGCGTTTCTCCGAGATCGCAGTCCAGAGCAGGACAGAAGATTAAGGTTAACTTCGATATGTCCAGACTTCACATCTTCGACAAGGATACCGAGCGCTGCATACTCCACTGATTTTAATAAAATCCCCGTGAATTTTTGCGGGGATTTTTTGCAATAGAACATTAACTTATAAAACAGAGGAAAATGACAATGAACAAAATCGGAAAAATTGCCGTTATCGCGGCATTGGCACTTATTTTGATTATGACGCTGATTGCATGCAATGACGATGACTATGAATACGTTTTCCAAACGGACGCCAACGGAGAGACGGTGACTGATACGAACGGCGAGCCCGTCAAGGAAACGGACGGTGAGGGAAACCCCGTTACAAAACCCGCATGCGAAACCGAGTCGGAGAATACGGGTGACGGAATATTCGCCGCAGGCGCAGATAGCGATACGGGCTGGGGCGAGCTTATTACACCCCAAAGCTAAAGAATTTAAAATCCGCAGAGCACACGCTCTGCGGATTTTTTTCCTGCGCGTCAAGGTTTTTTGAAAAACCGATTGACAAGCGGGGCTTGATGTGTTATAATATCTACATATGTAATGTTATTTTTGAGAGGTGTTTTTAATGAACCGCAAAAAATTTAATTTGATTATTACCGTAGCCTGCGCGGCATTTGCGGCTATTGCAGCGGCGCTCCTGATTTTCGGAATTGTTTATGACGGAAGTCATACGCTTACGAAGGTGCTTTTGATAGTTTCCGCAGCCTTGAGCTTTATTTTGGCGGGCGAGCTTGCATATCTGCGCTGGTTTTCGGATAAGGGCGAAAAGCCGAATTATTTCCTCTATGACGCGGGCGCGAAGAGAAACGTAGGCGCGGACAAGCTTACGGTCGGCGTTGTCAGCAAGAGAATGGACAGATATTTCTCCAATTACGCTCCGTCGGAGGGGAAGCTCTGGACAGATAAGATACTTGAAAATCCCGCTCTTGCAATGGAGGACGAGTTCAAGCCTCTTGTTGCATATAAGCTTCTTTTCGATTTGGCGGAAAGAGACGTTGAGAAAGGCTGGAAATGCCTTGAGCTTGCTTCCTTTGAAACCGTCGATACCGTCTGCCGCTTCCTTGAGATGAACGCGGAAACCGAAATTGCGGGCAACATAAGAAAAATGAAGCAGGTACAGCCGTTTCAGATTAAGTACTTAAGAGATTATCTCGTAAGCAACCGCGAATACATTCAGACAAAAATGATGATGTACGTCCGCAACAATATCGAAAAATTTCAGTAATGTTGTTTAAAATAGACAATTACCGTGCGCTTTTTTCAGCACGGTAATTTTCTTTTTCCGCTTGAAAAAAACGGTAATTTATGATACAATATATTAAATAATGCAATTTGGAGGAAAAATGCTTTATATCCGTATTGCCGACCTGAATATATGTATAAACAATAAATATGAATACGTCGAGCGGCTCTGCCGCGATTACACCGCAGACCCGACGGAGAATACGGATATGACCGTTACCGTTTCCGATGAGGAAATAAGCGCGGAAATGAAAATAGCCGAAACGGAGGTTACCCCGGGATATGCGGAAGCGATTTGCGCTTACCGCACAATCTGCCGAAGGCTTCCGATTGAATTCGGAGCGTATCTGTTTCACAGCGCGGTTATAGAGTATGAGGGTAGCGGCTATGCCTTTGCGGCAAAAAGCGGGACGGGAAAGTCCACGCATATAATGCTTTGGAGAAAGGCATTCGGCGAGGGCGTGCACGTTGTAAACGGCGATAAGCCGATATTCAAATTCGAGGACGGCGAGCTTTACGCCTACGGAACTCCGTGGTGCGGCAAGGAGGGCTGGAGCACCAATACGCGCGCTCCGCTGAAAGGCATTTGCTTTGTCGAACGCGCCGAGGAGAACGGAATACGTAAAATCGGAGCCGACGAGGCGGTTTTGAGAATATTCCATCAAATACTTACACCGCAGGATATCGAGACGGCGGACGCGCTGTTTCCCCTGCTTGACAAAACGCTTAAACAGGTGCCGTGCTACGTTCTCGGCTGTAACATATCGGAGGACGCCGCGCGCGTCGCCTACAACGGAATGAAATGAGGAGAAGACAATGAAGATAAAAAACGGATTTGTAGTCAAGGAAATCGCAGGTCAGAGCGTGGTTATCGCTCTGGGACAGGCAAGCCGAATTTTTAACGGAATAATCAAGCTTAACGAGAGCGGAAAATTTATATGGGAAAAGCTTGCCGACGGGGCGGAAAAGG
>CAYVLG010000190.1:1660-2770 GCA_964452345.1 uncultured Lachnospiraceae bacterium | reverse complement strand
ATGAGACCTTTCGTCGGCTACGATATGGGTGACTATTGGGCACATTGGCTCAAGATGGGCACCATCATTCCTCACGCTCCCAAGATATTCCACGTAAACTGGTTCCGTACCGATGACAACGGAAACTTCATTTGGCCCGGCTTCGGCGATAATATGAGAGTTCTTCTCTGGATTCTCGACCGCTGCGAAGGTAAGGTTGACGCAAAGATTACTCCTATCGGATACGTTCCCAACGCGGAAGATATCAATATCGAAGGACTTGACAGCGTAACGCTCGATACGATTAAGGAACTCCTTACCGTCGACGTTGACGCATGGCTTGCCGACGTACAGAACATCAAGGACTTCTATGCTCAGGTCGGAAGCAGAGTCCCCGAGGCTATGTACGATGAGCTTGCAGCTCTCGAAGCAAGACTTAATGCCGCAAAGTAAAATAATAATAGAAAAGCAGGGCAGTTTTGCCCTGCTTTTTGATATAAACCAATCCCGCGCAATTGGCGCGGGATGTGTTTGTGCGGTCAAAGCTTTGACCTTTGACTGTTATCCGAGTGCTCGGCTTTTTGCGGCAAACTCCGTCGGGGTAAGTCCGACGGTGGATTTAAATACCTTGCAGAAATACGATGAATTTGCAAATCCGACAGCAGAGGCGATTTCATCGACCGAGCCCGACGAATTTACAAGCAGCTCCTTGGCTTTTTCTATTCTGTAATTTTGAATGTATTTTGCCGGCGGAATATTAAATACCGATATGAAAATACTGCGGTAGTAAGTTTCGCCCATTCCCGACATTTTTGCAAGGTCGGGAGTGTAGAGATCCAGACGGCGGTAATTTGCCTCGATATACTTTACCGATTTGTGAATCATTCCGTATTTTCCCGCCAATGAATAAGTATAAGAGTGGACCGTTGACAGCTGGGTTATAAGGTTGTAAAGCTCCGAAAGACATTTTGAATTGTATGCAGGTCCCTTCAGCTTCCAATAGTGTAAAATACTTTTGACCGTTGCCGCAATATCTCGGTCGTTTTCCGTGTAAAATTCACATACGGACGTTCCTGGGGCAACGTCGGAGTCAAATTCGATAATAACGCATTCTCCGGGCTTGTATATGTA
>CAYVLG010000190.1:0-1650 GCA_964452345.1 uncultured Lachnospiraceae bacterium | reverse complement strand
AGAGAGAATATTCCGTTCCTTGCGGGATGAAAAGGACGTTGTTTTTGTCTGCCGTATATTTTTTGCTTCCGACCGTATATTCGCTTATACCGTCCTTTTTTATTATTAAAACCGAATGAGATGCTACCGCGCTTCCCTCGGCGTCCTCGGGAAGGGTATAGGAGCATACGTCGTTAAGCTTTGATATAACCGAATTTGATATGTCGAATTTTTTCATAATTACCGCCTTACATTCTGAATTATATAATTTATTAACGCTGTTGTTTTTTTAATAAATAATCTAATTATCTTAATAGATTATATCATATATATCGTTTTTTGTCAATCGGTGACGAAAAAAGTTAACAGATAAAAAATACAATTATAAAAGCCGTTCTTCTGATACGCTGTGTGATATAAAAACTAACGTTTTTGAGTTTGTATCAATCGGACGGCTTTTGAAAATCATATTATAAAAATTTTTTCATTGTCTCAACGGCTTTTTCCTGAAAGGCGACTGCTTGCTTGGCTAAATTGAGAGCCTCTTCGGAGCAGTTTGAATTTTCGTAATCGCGTATAAGTCGGATTATATCTGTAATTCCCATTGTCGTACCTTCTATAACCATTTGCGCGATGTGCTCGTCTGAGGCGTCGGCTATGGTGTTCATTTCAATACCGATTTTCGCGGACATTTTTGTCATCAAGCCTTCTCCGCCTGCTTCTCCGCCGATTTGATTAAGCATTGCCGCCGACTTGTCGAAAAGCTTTGAATAGCTCTCGAGCTGGGCAGTCAGTTCGTCGGTCAGCTTCGTTGCCTTTGCTTTTGATAAAATGTTTGTCAGCGACTGCTTGCCCATTCCGAGGTTTTTCAGAAGCTCCTCGAGCACCTCAACGGTGCAGTTCCTCGTTTTCGGCTTGCTTTTGGAGCCGCAGCCGCAGCTGTTTTCGTTGCATTTTTTGCTCATTTTAATTTCCTCCGTTCATATGCGTTATTGTTTCCGAAAAGTAAAAAAATATTCGTATATTAAAAAACGTATTGCTTTTCTGACCGAAAATATGGTATAATGTATTGCCGATTTTAAAATGTCGGAAATTATTAATATGATGAGGAGATTGAAATGACAGATAAAGAAATTGCGGAAATACGCCGCAGATACAGAAGCGATAAAAGCAATATAAGCCATATAAGAGGCTGTTATGTAAACGAAAAAAAGGAAATTATTTCCGAATTTGATCAAAGCCTCGGAATGATGACCGAGGACGACGCGGACGCAATGCTCCGTGTTCTTAAGAAAACATTGTCGGGTGTTAAAGGAAGAAACCTTATAGATATGGAATTTTCTACTCAGCAGGTTCTCGAAAGCGAAGAGCATAAGCTTCTTTCCGACCTCCGCAAGTCTCACCTTGACGACGGCGAGCTTGTACATACGCTTTACGGTAAAATAATAGATACGCTGGAGTTGGATTCCGGATATCTCATACTTCTTGCCTATGATTCTTACGACGTGTTCAACACAAGTGCGGACGGAGAAAAGGAAACGGAGTCTTCGCAGTCCTTCAGCTATTTCCTGTGCAGTGTTTGCCCCGTCAAAGCGGGAAAGGCAACGTTGAGCTACTATCTGCCCGGCAAGTGCTTCCGCACCGTGGCGGCAGACACCGTTCTTGGGGCTC
>CAYVLG010000189.1:0-2800 GCA_964452345.1 uncultured Lachnospiraceae bacterium | reverse complement strand
ATATCGCTTATGAACGTTTTTGCCGTTTCAATGGGAGTCAGCGTAAATTATGCGCGCTTGAAAAGAAGCGCGGATAAAGGGACAAGCAATTCGCCGTACCTCATAATTCTTTTGGCCGCAACCGCCGTCGCAGTTTTATTGGGATTGGTGATATCGTTCGTCGGCGGAGTTGAGATGAGCGCGCTTGAGCGAATTATCTTTTGCGCCGTGATGTGTATGACAATGTGGCGTTACTATGCCGATGTTGAATTTAGACTTTCGCTGAATTACAGGAGTTATTTCTTTTATTTTCTGTCCATAAGCGTCGGATATGCAATAGGTATGTGTCTGTTTTACGTTACGGGACTGTGGCCTTTGACTCTGCTTGTCGGGGAGATATTCGGCGTTGCATTTGTTTTTGTGCGCGGCCGCATTTTCCGACCCGACCTCGGCTTGGATAAGTCGGAGCTGTCGGACGTTGTCGGAATTGTTATAGTTCTGTTAGGCTCCGAAATGCTCTCGACGCTTATCTTCAATGCAGACAGAATTATGCTGAAAATGGTAATCGACGAGGTTGCCGTTACAAAGTATTATATCGTGTCTCTTCTCGGTAAAACGGTTGCTTTGCTTACCACTCCGCTGACGGGAGTTATAAGCGGATATCTTTCAAAATATAAGGGAGAGCTTAACTTTAAAATTATGAATATTGCCGCCGCGGCGGCGGCGGCATTGGCGGTTCTCGGAACGGCGGCGTGTACGGTGGGCTCGTACATTTTGATACCCATACTGTATCCCGATCAGTTTGAAAGCGTAAGGCAATATTTTGTTATATCCAATATGGCACAGGTTGTATTTTTTGTCGGAAGTGTGGTTACGGTCGTGCTTTTGAGATTTGCAAAATCGAGATACCAGATGTATATAACCTCGGCATATGCGGCGTGCTTCCTTGCGGTATGTATTCCGTGTGCTTTGAAATGGGGGCTGGCGGGATTTTGCGCGGGGCTTGCCGTTACAACGGCTGTCAGATTTACGGTAACGCTGGTACTCGGATATTTTACGGCTGTTGTAAATAAAAAAAAGGAGATTAAAGAAAATGACGCTTGAGGAGCTTCAGGACAAGCTTTACGATGTGCTTTGTCTGGTAGACGGTATATGCAAAAAAGAAAACGTGAGATATTTTCTTGACGGAGGCACGGAAATAGGCTCTGTCAGAGAGAAGAATATAATTCCTTGGGACGACGATATAGACGTCAAAGTTTTGCGCGAGGATTATGATAAATTTAAAGAGGCTATGATTAAAAATCTTCCCGAAAACTATAAATTTATCGAGCCGGAGGAGTATTCGCCGTATTTTTATGATTTTGTACCGCGGATAATCGACGTAACGCAGAAGATGCGTGCCGAAACCGATGAGGATACCGCATATAAAAATTATCAGAATTTTGTCGGAATAGACGTGTTTATTTTTGAAAATGCTCCCGACGGTGCGCTTGCTCAAAAGCTTATGACGCTGAAATGCAAGACGCTTTACGGAATGGCAATGTCGAAAAGATATAAGGTGCATAACGACGGATACAGCTTTGCGCAAAAGCTGACTTCGGGCGTATGTATGACGCTCGGAAAGCTTTATTCACACGAAAAAATATTCAAAAAATGGAATAAGGCTATGAGAAAATACGAGGGCAGAAAAACAAATACGCTGTTTCCTGCAAATTATCTCTTGCGCGACCTTGGCTTTTTCAAACGCGAATGGTATGAAAATACCGCCGAAGGAGAGCTGAGAGGGCGTAAGTTCCCGATACCCGCAGGGTACGACCCCGAGATGACGAAAATTTACGGAGATTATATGAAGCCTCCGAAGGACAGATCGATATATGTTTCACATATATAACGAAATTGCTTGTGCAAATTGATTTAACTAAAATAAAGAACGGCCGCGGCTATTGTGAAATCTTAAGCCGCGGCTGTTTTATACGGAAGAGACAAAAAGAGAGAGCAAAACGGATATACCGCAAAGCTCTCTTTTGTTTTTTATTTAAGTGTTTTCGTTGTAAAGCAAGTACAGATCGGTTTTACTTCAGCATTGCCTCAAGCACTGCCTTGGCACTTGCAAGAGCTTCGTCAATCTTGCCTGCGTCCTTTCCGCCCGCCATTGCATTGTCGGGACGTCCTCCGCCTTTTCCGCCCGTAACCGACGCAACCGCGCCTACGAGCTTGCCGGCGTGAGCTCCGCCGCTTACGGCGTCCTTACCCGCAACGCATATGAAAGTAAGCTTGTCCGAAGCGGCGGTTGCAATAACGGCTACCGCGTCGGGATTGCTCGATTTTATTTCGTCCGCCAGCGTGCGCGCCGCGTCCGTTTCCACGTCGTCCAGCTTGGCTGTGATAAGCTTGTATGCGCCGACGCTTTGAGCGGACGACATTATCGAATCAAGCTTCGAAGAGGCAATTTTTGCATTGAGTGCTTCAATTTCCTTTTTTGCATTGTGAAGCTCCTGCTCGAGAGCCGCCGCGCGTTTTGCAACGTCTGCGGGATTCTGCACCTTCAAGGCAGACGCCGTTTGAGATATGAGCATATCTTTGGAATGGATAAGTCTCAGTACTCCCATTCCCGTTACAGCCTCGATACGGCGGACGCCCGAGGCTACCGAGGTTTCGGAAATTATTTTGAAAAGACCTATTCTTCCCGTATTCGCACAATGTGTTCCGCCGCAAAGCTCCGTAGAGAAACTGCCCAGTTTAACCATACGGACGGTCCTTCCGTACTTTTCGCCGAACAGTGCCATCGCACCGTTCTTTTTAGCCGTTTCGATATCGGTTT
>CAYVLG010000188.1:0-2865 GCA_964452345.1 uncultured Lachnospiraceae bacterium | reverse complement strand
TTCAAGAGAAACGGTCTTGTCGGAATACAGCTTTTCGGGGAAATAAAGCTCGTTGTTGGCTTCGGTAAGCTCCGTCGAAAGATATTCAAATACCTCCATAACCGCCTCGTTCTCTTCTTTTCCCGCAATAACAGCCTGACCGTAAACGGAATAAGGCGTTCCCTCCTCGAAGGATATAAGCTTCAGATTTGCGCCGTCGTTCATTTTTGTAACTGCCTGAGCCGTCATACCGAGACCTATCGCAGCCTCGCCGCCGATAAGCGCATTGACGGGACCCGAGCCGGACGAGGTATACGAAAGAATATTTTCGGAAAGCTTGTCGAAGTATTCAAAAGCTTCGTCCTCGCCCCAAGTGTTTACAAGAGACAGCAGGAACATATAGCCCGTGCCGGAGGACGCGGGACTCGGCATTGAGATAAGTCCCTTGTACTGCGGATCGAGCAGGTCGGCATACGACGACGGAACGTCAAGCCCCTTTGACTCAATAATATCCATATTCAATATCACGGAACCGCCGTTTCTTTCCTGCGGAAGATAATACGTACTCTCAACGAGCGTTTCGTCGTATACGGAAAAATCGGAAATTCCCTCGAGATTTGCAAGCACGCCCATATCGGCAAGTTCCTTGATATACGTATATTCAAGGTTATAGGTTATATCGCAGTCCGTCGCCGTTCCCGCCGCCTTAAGCGTTGCGGCGTGCTCTCCGCTGGACTTGTACTCTATCGTTATTTTATAATCGGGAAATTGCTCGTCGAGTCTCTTCTGCATATATTCTATGCGGTAATCCTCCATACTCGTATAAATGACTATCTTCTTCTTTGCGGAGCCGCACGCCGTAAAAACGGTAAGCACGGCGCAAAGCGTTACTGCCGCCGCGATAATTCTCTTTAAAAGCTTTTTCATGGTTTTCTCCTTTTCGGTGTGTTCATTTTTGAGCAGACCCGAGCAGTTTTTTGAACGCATTCGGTCAAATTAATCCGTCATACGTGCAAAAATATGCTCTCTGTTCACGAGAGAGCCGAGGTTGCGTTGATTTTGAACACATTTTTTAAATTTACCGTATGCTATTGTACCATACTTCCCTTAATTTGTCAATACATATTTTCAAATTTCACGGTACAATTTCAAAAATTGAACGCATTTTGCCGTTTTCGCTGTAATATCGAGACGGTATTCGGCTCACGTATATATAATAGAATGTAAATGATAAATTAACATTTTGAATGCACTATTGATAAAACGACAAAAATGTGCTATAATTATAATGTATATTGTTTGAAAGGCAAGGTACTTTTATGAGTCTTAATGATTTTTTCGGCTTGGGCTTTATAGGAAAATACATAAACGCTCATTCCGCCGTCGCCGAGAGCAGTACGCTCCTTGCGGTATGGATAGTCGGCGCGCTGCTCTGCGCCGTCACCGCATATCTCCTCGGCAGTCTCAATTTCGCCATCATTATATCGGGCAGGCAGTATAAGCAGGATATAAGAAACTACGGAAGCAAAAACGCGGGAATGACAAATATGATGAGAACCTACGGTAAAAAAGCCGCCGCACTTACTCTGCTCGGCGACGCGCTGAAGGCTGTTTTCGCGGGTCTTATCGGCTACGCTCTTCTCGGTCAGCTCGGAGCATACATAGCGGGCTGTGCCTGCGTCATAGGTCATATGTTCCCCGTATTTTATAAATTCAGAGGCGGAAAGGGCGTTGTAACGACCGCGGCGTCGGTGCTTATGTGCAATCCCTTCGTATTTCTGATTTTACTTATCTGCTTTATAGCCATAGTTGCGGGAACGAGATACATATCCCTCGGCTCCGTTATGTGTATGCTTGTATATCCTTTCCTCCTCTCCGCAATCGATACTTGGCTGCTGGGGGGCTGTCCATACGTGCTCTTTGCACTTCTTACCTCCGTGCTCGTCATTTTCAAGCACAGAGAAAACATAAAGCGTCTGCGCGAAGGCAAGGAAAACAAATTTTCCTTCAAGAAAAGCGTTGCCGCCGACAAAACTCAGAAATAACCGAGGGAAGATATGGAAAACATACAGAAGGAGCTTGCCGATATCATAATATCCGCGGCTCAAAAAAACGCGCTCCGCAAGGCTGTTTTCTCAAAGCCAGACGACAAATCGCTGCAAAAAGCCGTAATGAGCGCGAAAATGCTCGGAGGTGCTCCCTGCCTTCAGCTTGAATATTTGCACACAGACAATAAGGCGACGCACAGGAACATTCCGCTCGGCGGCGCCTCCGCTCCGCTTATTCTCGAAATAATCGGAGCTTTTTCACAGATAAACGTGCTCTCTTCGCTCGGCGAATGCGAATATAAGCAGTCGGCAAAAGGCAAATGCGTACTGCTCGGAGGAGACAAGCTTGCAAAAAAGCTTGCGGAGTGCAGTTGCTCCGTTCCCGTTTCCGAAACAAACAACCGAAAAAAGCAGTATATCCTCGACGGCTCGGAGCCTTTTCTCGTCCGCCTCGGGGTTTCCGGCGCAAACGGCAGGATTTTTGACAAAAAGCAGTCCAAATTCAGACAGATAAACCGATTTTTGGAGCTGATACGCGACGTTGAGGACAAGCTCCCCGACGGAGAACTGCGCATATGCGACCTCTGCTGCGGAAAAAGCTATCTCTCGTTTGCCGTATACCATTATTTTGCCAATGTCAAAAAATACAAGGTCAAAATGACGGGCATAGACCTGAAGCCCGACGTTATAGAGCACTGCTCCTCCGTTGCCCGAGAGCTCGGTTTTGACGGCTTGGAGTTTATATGCGGAGATATACGCGGTTACGTCACCGACGAGAAGCCGTCTCTCGTGATATCGCTTCACGCCTGCGACATTGCCACCGACATAGTGCTCGAAA
>CAYVLG010000187.1:0-2873 GCA_964452345.1 uncultured Lachnospiraceae bacterium | reverse complement strand
ATTATAGCCAAGTCTTTCAAGAACCGTTCTTACCGGAACGTTTCCCGTACCGTGCTGAGGTGAATAAACGATTTTTATATCCTTTTTCACATCGGGGCGCACACAAACGGACATAACGGCTTTATAATAAGCCTCGTCGACGTCCTTGCCGATAACGCCAATCAAATCTCCCGCCTCGGCTCTCGAAAGGGATTTCACCGTAAGCGGATCGGCAATTTTGGATATTTCCGCGACAACGGCATCATTAACCGAAGGCACCAGCTGACAGCCTCTTTCATCGTAAAGCTTATAGCCGTTGTATTCGGGAGGATTGTGCGATGCCGTTATAACGACTCCGCCGAAGGCTCCGAGATATCTTACTGCAAACGACAGCTCCGGCGTAGGGCGCAACGAATCAAAGATATACGCCTTAATTCCGTTAGCGGCGAGAACGCCTGCCGTCTCCTCCGTAAATTCCACGCTTAAACGTCTGTTGTCATGAGCGATTACAACGCCGCGCCTGCAGGCGTCGGCACCCGCCTTTTTTATATACTCGGCATAGCCCTGAGTCGTTTTTCTTACAATATATTTATTTATTCGGTTAATACCTGCTCCGATAACGCCGCGCAAACCGCCCGTTCCGAATTCAAGCTCACGGAAAAAATGCTCCTTTATTTTGGCGTCGTCTCCCGCCATCTCCTCAAGCTCCTTACGCGTTGCGGCGTCGATATCCGCACAGTTCAGCCAATGCTCGTATAATTCTACGTAATTCATTTCAAAACCCCCATTTTGATTTTACACAGTAATTATATAACATATTCTAAAAAAATTCAATGTATAAAATGTTAAATCGGATAAAATAATTATAAAATGTTTCGACAAAATATTTTTTCTGCGAAAAAGACTTGACAAAAAGCGAAAAATATGGTATTATATTATTGCTTTATCAAGGTAAAGCGTTAAAATACATCTTAAATACCGATTTTTTACGGTAACGGAGGACTTTTTATGAAAAAGATTATTTCACTCATTCTTGCACTTCTTATGTGCACTCTCGTATTCGCTTCCTGTGCAAAGAAGGACGACGCGATAATCATAGGCTACACGCTTTATGAGCCGATGAACTACGAGGACGAAAACGGCAATCTTATAGGCTTTGACACTGAGCTTGCGCAGGCAGTTGCCGAAAAGTTGGGTATGAATGTCGAATTTAAGCTTATAGATTGGTCTAAAAAATATCTTGAGCTCGATTCGGGAAGTGTTACCTGCCTGTGGAACGGATTTACATATAACTGCGCCGACGACGACGGTGTTCAAAGAAGCGACAAAGTTGACTTTTCCGTTGCATATATGAATAACGAACAGTGCGTAGTCGTAAAAGCGGAAAACGCTTCGACGCTTAACAGTGCCGAGGCATTAAAGGACAAAAAGGGTGCCGCCGAGGAAGGCTCTGCAGGCGAAGGCGTTGTAAAGAGCCTGATTGCAAGCGAGAGCAATTTTGTCGGCTGTGCCGCACAAACGGGAACGCTTACCGAGCTTATGAGCGGTGCCGTTGATTTCGTCGTAATCGACTACACGATGGCAAAATCTCTTATCGGTTCCGGAGATTATGCAAATCTCAAAATTGCCGACGGAATTGAAATTGAGGCCGAAGAATATGCGGTCGGCTTCAAAAAAGGCAGTGAGCTGACCGATAAGGTCAACGACGCCATTAAGGAGCTTGCGGCAGACGGTACGCTTCTTCGCCTCGCCGAAAAATACGGACTTGAAAATTACGTTATAACGGAATTCAACTGATAAAGTACAGACAAAAATAGCGGCATCGCAGTGTAAAAACATACACTGCGGTGCTGTTGTTTGAATAAAAAATAAGGAATTTTTATTATTATGAGTTTTTGGGAAGTAACCCTATATCTTCTTAAAGGTTTCTCGGTAACCTGTCAGCTTTTCTTCTTAACGCTTTTATTCGCGCTTCCGCTCGGCTTGATTATTTGTATGGGAACAATGACAAAATTCAAACCCGTGCGCTACATAATGAAGGTATTCGTATGGATAATCCGCGGTATTCCGCTGATGCTCCAGCTTTTTATGGTATTCTATATTCCCGGAATGCTGTTCGGTGTTCAAATTCCGGATTTATATATTCCGTTTTTCGGAAAAACCGTTGAAATATCGGCAAGATTTATCTCTGCTTTGATCGCCTTTGTTATAAATTATGCCTGCTATTTCAGCGAAATATACCGCGGAGGAATAGAAAGCATTTCAAAGGGACAGTACGAGGCGGGACAGGTTCTCGGAATGACAAAATCGCAGATATTTTTTAAGGTCATTTTAAAACAGGTAATCAAAAGAATTATTCCTCCGATGTCAAACGAAGTTATCACGCTTGTAAAGGATACCGCTCTTGCAAGGGTAATTGCCGTTGTGGAAATACTGAAGCTTGCGGAACAGCTTGCCAGCAGAGCGCTTTTGTGGCCTCTGTTCTATACGGGCGTATTTTATTTGATATTCGTCGGCGCGCTGACGCTCCTGTTCAATTACTTTGAAAAGAAGCTCAGCTACTTTAAAGCTTAAAAGGAGGGGAAATTATGGCACTGCTCACTGTTTCCGATATAACAAAAAGCTTCGGTAAAAACGAAGTGCTCAAGGGAATAGATTTTTCACTTGAAAAAGGAAAGGTATTATCCATAATAGGCTCCTCGGGAAGCGGAAAAACTACCCTGCTCCGCTGCCTTAATTTTTTGGAAACCCCCGATACGGGTACTATTGCGATAAACGACGAAATTATTTTTGACGCCGCACAAAACAAAAAAGTACGCGAAAGTGAAATCAGAAAAAACAGACTGCACTTCGGTCTGGTGTTTCAATCGTTCAATTTATTTCCGCAGTATACA
>CAYVLG010000186.1:0-2897 GCA_964452345.1 uncultured Lachnospiraceae bacterium | reverse complement strand
CGCCTACGTCGCCTTACGGGTTTGATTTTGAAAAATTCAAGATTAAAAACATACAAACAATCTAATATAAAAAAACGGAGAGCCTGTTTATCGGAAAAATTCCAACGAAAACCTGCTCTCCGCATTTTATTTTTTTGCTTTTTTAATTCAATTTTTCTGGAAGTTTTTTGCGCGCTTTTTTCAAAAAAGCGTAAATCGCATCCCCGAAAACAATCACGTTTCCCGTTCCCATTAAGGGTTTCGCCCTATAAATTAATTTTCAGGAAGTTTTTGCGGAGCTTTTTTCAAAAAGCGACAACGCGTCCCCGCGCCCCAAAAAAAGCGTAAAACGCGTCCTAAAATTTGCTTTATGTATTGAAATTTCAATATAAAAATGGTATAATATTAAAGTATGGCTATAAATAAACAATTCCGAGGTATATACATATGATTTGCAATTCAATACTTGATGCAATGGGCAATACGCCCATAATAAGGCTCTCGCATATGTGCGGGCCCGACAGCGCGGAGGTGCTTGTAAAATTTGAGGGGCTGAACGTCGGCGGCTCCATAAAAACAAGAACGGCGTACAATATGATACTTGACGCCGAACGCCGCGGACTTATAGGAAAGGACACGGTCATCGTCGAGCCGACGAGCGGAAACCAGGGAATAGGTCTCGCCCTTGTCGGCGCCGTAAGAGGCTATAAAACCGTGATAATTATGCCCGATTCCGTAAGCGAGGAAAGACGAAAGCTCGTAAAGCACTACGGCGCGGAGGTAATACTCATTCACGACGACGGCAATATCGGCGCGTGCATAGAAGAATGTATGCAGACCGCCCTTAAAATGCAGAAAAAGGACAAAAACGTTTTTGTCCCGCAGCAGTTTGAAAATCCCGCAAATCCCGCAATACAGCGTGAGCAGACCGCCGAAGAGATACTCCGTCAGGTCGGAAAGCCCATACACGGCTTTTGCTCGGGGATAGGCACGGGCGGTACGATAACGGGAATAGGCGAGACGCTGAAGGCGGCGAATCCCGATATCGAAATTTGGGCGGTTGAGCCGGAGCACGCGGCAATTCTGTCGGGCGGCTCGATAGGTACTCACCTGCAAATGGGTATAGGCGACGGGCTTATTCCGAAGATACTTAACGTGGATATTTACGACGACATCTGCATTATCAAAGACGAGGAGGCAATCCGCACATCGAAGGAGCTTGCCTCGCGCGAGGGCATAATGTGCGGAATATCCAGCGGTACCAACGTTGCCGCGGCGCTCCGCCTGGCAAAAAAGCTCGGACGCGGAAAAACGGTCGTAACCGTCCTGCCCGATACCGCGGAAAGATACTTTTCGACACCTCTTTTTGACGAATAAACCGCTTGTGACAAAAGGCTTCTCAAAATTGAGAAGCCTTTCTCCATTCGGCGGGACTTATTCCGAATTTTTGCTTGAATGCCTTTGAAAAGTTGGTTCGGTCGGCGTATCCGACCAAAAGAGCCGCTTCCTCTATCGGCGTTCCTTTTTTTATATATTCCTTTGCCTGCGCCAAACGGACGGAAATTATGTATTCCTGCACCGTTTTTCCCGTTTTCAGCTTGAACAGTCTTGTCATGTATCTTCTGTCGAGGCTTACGTGCGCGGCAATTCCTTCAACGCTTATATCGCGCATATACAGTGCGTTTACATAGTCCTTTACCCGGGTGACGTAATTGCTTTGCTCCTTTTGAGGCGACAAAAGCTCGGCATACATCTGAAAGAGAAGAGAAGCGACGGTATATTCGCACATAGCCTCCTTCGCGCATTCCAGCATTTTTTCCAAATAATTGGTTTCGTATTTGAATACGGTATCCCATTCTTCCAATTTTTCCGAATACGCACCGCCGAAGCCTACCCAGCTGTAATGCCAGGGGTCCTCGGGGTCCTGTACATACGTTATTTTTTCGTAAGGCTTTCTTAAAAATGCTTCGCCTGAATGAACCGTAATACGTTCTCCGTCCTTCAGCAAAAATCCGCGTCCCTTATGGACGTAGTGAATAAGGGCGTAGCGGCTTACGTCGCACACCTCCTCTTTGTCGGGCTTGCAGTTTTCCCACCCGATTATTACGGGATTAAAATCCTGAAAATGCCTGTTCGTCAATACGAAGCTTGTTCCTTCCTGAAGCATAATATTTTTCTCCTTTTAGCCGTTAGTTACATTATACCACATTTGCGTTACACTTTGCAATAGCTTTTTAAATAATTTTGTGATATAATTTATTCAACGCAGGTATGGCGGACATACCTAAAATAGAAGCAAAAAGGAGAATTGCTATGAAAATTACCTTTATGGGAGCGGGAAGCTCGGTATTCGTAAAGAACATTTTGGGTGATACGATGCTGTGCGACAGTATGCACGACGTCGATATCGCACTTTACGACATTGACGGCGTAAGACTCGAGGAGTCCTATACCCTCATCAATGCGCTGAACGAAAACATCAACGAGGGACGCGCAAAAATCAAAAAATATCTCGGTGTTCCCGAGAGACGCGAGGCGCTCCGCGGAGCGGATTTCGTCGTAAACGCCATTCAGGTAGGTCTTTACGACCCCTGCACAATAATCGATTTTGAGGTTCCGAAGAAATACGGTCTCCGTCAGACCATCGGCGACACGCTCGGCATAGGCGGAATATTCCGTGCAATGCGTACCATTCACGTTATGAAGGACTTTGCCGAGGACATCGAGGCGGTATGCCCCAACGCGTGGCTGCTGAACTACACCAACCCGATGGCTATGATTACGGGCTATATGCAGAGATATACGAACGTAAAAACGGTCGGTCTGTGCCACAGCGTACAGGTATGCTCCAAGCACCTGCTTAAGCATGTCGGAATGGAGGATAAGCTGGAAGGACGTATCGACTTTATCGCAGGTAT
>CAYVLG010000185.1:0-2917 GCA_964452345.1 uncultured Lachnospiraceae bacterium | reverse complement strand
ATATCGACGTCAAGTCCGGAGAGCACCGCCATAGCCTTTTTTACCGTATTGGGAATATCGTGAAGCTTGAGGTCGAGGAAAATTTTGTGTTCTCTCGCCTTTATTTCTCTTACTATATCCGGACCTGCGGCATAGAAAAGCTCCATACCTATTTTTACATAGGGCTTTCTCTCCGTGAATTTGTCCAGAAAATTCATAACCTCCTGCTTACTGCTGAAATCGCATGCTACAATAACGTCCTTTCCCATCAGTGGGCACCTCCTATTATATCCTTTAAATTATTTATTTTATATTTTTCCATAACCGACGGAAGCTCCGCGATTATATCGCGGCAGGCGTAAGGCTCCACGAGATTTGCACTGCCTATTTCGACCGCCGTAGCCCCCGCCAGCATCATTTCTATAACGTCCTCCGCCGACGACAGACCTCCCATACCGATTATCGGTATTCTGACCGCCTCATACACCTGATATACCATACGAAGCGCGACGGGCTTTATGGCAGGACCCGAAAAGCCTCCCATTTTGTTTGCGATAACGGGCTTTTTGGTTTTCAGGTCTATTCGCATACCGAGCATCGTATTTATCATACTTACGGCGTCGGCTCCAGCCTCCTCGCACGCCTTTGCTATCGTCACGATATCCGTAACGTTCGGAGACAGCTTTATTATAACGGGCTTGACCGTAACCGCCTTCACCGCTTTTACGACCGACGCCGCACCCTCTGGAGTCACGCCGAAGCTCATTCCGCCGCCGTGAACGTTCGGACAGGATACGTTTATTTCCAGCCAGCCGACCTGCTCCTCCTTGTCGAGCACAGACGCCACCTGCACGTACTCGTCGACTGAAAATCCGCATATATTCGCCATAACGGGCTTATGAAAGAATTTCTTCATTTCGGGCAGTTCACGTTCAACAACCGCGCGTACTCCGGGGTTTTGCAGACCGACTGCGTTTATCATACCCGCCGTGCATTCCGCAATTCTAGGCGTTGGATTGCCGAAGCGCGCCTCAAGCGTCGTTCCCTTGAAGGAAAAGCTTCCGAGGCAGTTTATATCGTAAAGCTCTGAAAATTCCTTGCCGTAGCCGAACGTTCCGCTTGCGGGAATTACGGGATTGTCAAGCTCTGTTCCGCAGAGCGTTACATTTGTTGTTGCCATATTATCTCCTCCTTCACGAATACGGGACCGTCCTTGCAGACTCTCTTGTTTCCGAGCATAGTTTTACAGCTGCAGCCCATACACGCGCCGAATCCGCAGCCCATTCTCTCCTCAAGACTGTACTGTCCGCTCGTATTTGTTGCCGCGGCAAGTGCCTTCAGCATCGGGAACGGACCGCAGGAATAGACGTAGGTATAATTTATATCGGCAAGTGCGTTTGTAACAAAGCCCTTTATTCCGTACGAGCCGTCGGCAGTCGTTACAACGACCTTATCGGCAACAGCCTCGAACTCATCTTTGAAAAATATCTCCGAGGCGGTATTGAAGCCGAGCACGACGGTTACTTTCTTTCCCTCCGCCTTAAGAAGCTTGCAGAGCTTATAAAGCGGCGGCACTCCGACGCCTCCGCCGACAAGCAGAGGAGCGTCTCCCGAGACGGACGTATCGTAGCCGTTTCCGAGCCCCGTAAGTATATTCAGCTCCTCGCCGGCATTCATCTTACTCATTTGCTCCGTGCCGTCTCCGACCACCTTGTAAACGAGAGTAAGCACTCCGCCGTCAAAATCGCAGACGGATATCGGACGGCGCAGATACTTGCCGTCAAGCTTAATATTTACAAACTGTCCCGCACCCGTAACCGCGTCGGTACTTCCGTTGAGCGTCATCTTATAAACGCTGTCGGTAAGCGGCAGGTTTTCCGCCACCTTAAAAATCACTTCATTCATATGTTACTCCTTAACGTAAACGGCTTTTCCGTCATATACTGTCAGCAGACATTCGCCGTAAACCTTTTTTCCTTCAAACGGCGTGCTTTTTCCCTTTGACAGAAAATCAGCCGTATTTATCTCATATTCGCGTCCGCAGTCGAATACCGTGTAACCCGCGTCCGTATTTATTCCGAACCGTTTTCTCGGATTTTCGGACATAAGGGCAACAAGACGCTCCATACTTATAACGTTCTTTTTTACAAGCTCCGTATAAAGCACGGCAAACGCAGTTTCGAGACCGACCACTCCCATAAGGCTCTTTTCAAGACCGCGCGATTTCTCCTCCGCGGAGTGGGGCGCGTGGTCCGTGGCTATCATATCGACGGTTCCGTCCTTGATACCCTCTATCAGAGCGAGCCTGTCCTGCTCCGAGCGTATCGGCGGATTCATTTTAAAGCGGCCGTTCTCTTCAAGCATTAAATCGTTCATAACGAGATAATGCGGTCCCGTTTCACAGGTCACGTCGATGCCTGCCGCCTTTGCTTTTCTTATGAGTTCAACGCTTTCCTTTGCGGAAATATGGCACACGTGATAGGGACAGCCCGTTTTTTCGGCAAGAGCTATATCGCGTTTTATCGGAAGCCATTCGCTCTCGGAGCAAATTCCGCGGTGTCCGTGTATACGCGCATACTCTCCGTCGTGAATATATCCTCCGTTCAGCAGTGAATTTTCCTCGCAGTGAGCGGAAATGATTTTTCCGACCTTTTTTACGCGCTCCATCGCCTCACGCATCATCGTCTCGGACTGAACTCCGCGGCCGTCGTCGGAAAAGCCCGCAACGCTTTTTGCAACCGCTTCGATATCCGCAAGCTCCTCGCCGTTTTCGCCCTTTGTTATGGCGGCATAAGGCAGAACGGCAACCGTCGCCTTTTTGCGTATTGCCCCAAGCTCCTCCTCAAGCGTTTCCGCGCCGTCCGGCACGGGCTTAAGATTCGGCATGGTGCAGACCGCCGTGTAGCCTACGCGCGCCGCCGCCGCCCAGCCGCTTGCA